>DASCOS010000013.1 GCA_036012125.1 Vicinamibacterales bacterium
TTTGCTGCAACGATGGAAGGGCTAGCGAATCGAGAATTTGCGATGTGGAGGTCGAAGCCCGGTGTTCGAGAGGATCTAGAACAACGGATTCGGGACTGGCGAGGGCTACTCAGGCGACAGGCAACTCAAGGACAGCAAATACTCCGAAAACTCATCGATGGGCGTCTACTGCTGACGCCACACATCGACGAAACCCCTGCCTACTATGAGTTTAGCGGAATCGGAACCCTCACCGGACTACTGTCAGGAATCGTTCCACATAAATTGGCGTCCCCAACGGGATTCGAACCCGTGTTACAGCCTTGAAAGGGCTGCGTCCTAGGCCTCTGGACGATGGGGACTTTGGCGTATGCGATGGCAGTCAGACACATTGCACTGCCGTCGAACGGAACTGCGATCTCTAAGCTTAGCATGGAGGTGTTTCACTATGTTGAGTTTGAACAGCGCGGCAAGTTGGCATCATTCCAAGGGCTCCTCATCAGTGTGCTCCATCAGTGAGAGGACCATCAAGAACCAGGCCCTTAATGGTAGCACTTACGGTTACACCGGAATGAAATCGGCGACGTGGGTGGGGTCCATAGGTCGCGTCGCGAGGGACACGGCGAGCAGGATGCTGGTATTGGCTGCGAGACCCCAGATACCGGGATGAATCTGTTGCCACTGGAGGACCGGCATGAGGTTCCAGACGACCGTTGTGAGGCAGCCTGCGACAAGACCCGCGATCACTCCAGGTGGCGTCGACCGTCGCCAGTAAAGACTGGCGATGAGGGCGGGAAAGATTTGGGCAATGAAGCCATAGGAGAGAAGAAGGAGCAGCACCAATGAGATGTTGGAATAAATAGCGACGTAGTACGAGACAGCGCCAATGATAACCACGGCCCAACGGATCAATCGGGTGTCATCGCCGTCGTGCATCATCTGCGGTACGAGAACCCGATACCCATCCTTAATGGCCACAGCACCGGCAGCGTGGACGATCGCGTCCCCACTTGACATTGAGGCCGCGAGAGCGCCTGCGCAGAACAAGCCTACGATCACTGCTGGTAAGTCGAGTGAAGTCACAATCGTTGGCAGAATCGTATCGACCGGTGTGACGTCAGGAAAGATGAGGATGCCCGAGAAGCCGATGAGGAGAATTGGCAGGAGAAAAAATGCAAACGTAGGATAAAAAACGACGGTCTTGCGTAGCGTTGCCATGCTGTTAGCCGTATAGATCTTCATGAAATAGTGTGGCCAGACGCTGAACCCGAACACGGAAATGGCAATCGCACTGGAATAGCCGCCCCACGTCCAGGGCGCTCCCGCGGCATCAAGGCCCGGTGCTGTCAGCATCGCAGGCGAGGTCTCGATGAGTCGGGCAAACATTGGCCCGATACCACCGTGGAGCGTATACGGCAGGTACAGCCCGAGTCCCCAGGCCAGGCTCATCATGAGAATGCCCTGAAAGGTGTTGGTCCACGCGACGCCCATGACGCCGCTTCGGAAGACATAGAGCAAGACCACGCCGTAGGTGATCGCGGCACCCGCCCAGACCGGCATTCGCCCTTCGGTGACGACGGAGAAGACATATCCGGCGCCTTGCATCTGCAGCGTCAGGTATGGCACGAACGCGGTGAGGCTGATCGCAGCCAATATCATCGAAATGTAACGGGAGTGATACCGGTGCGCGAACAGCTGTGCCTGAGTAACGTAACCAAAGCGACGCCCCAGTTGGGCGACTCGCGGTCCAAAGAAATACATCGGCACGAGGCCGAGGCTGGTATAGGAAATGATGTAGAACGCAGCGCCACCTCGAGAATAAGCCCAGCCTGGCCCCCCAAGAAATGAAAATGCACTGAAGATGGAGGCGCCAAGCACAAAGTAGAGCACAAAAAACCCGAGTTGCCGGTCGCCGGCGACGTATCCCTCTGTTCCGGTCGACGTTTTACGCCCCGAGAACAGGCCAACCGCAAGCGACAAGGCCAGATAGCCGACCGTAACGAGGAGCACCGTCACCCAGGCTGCCATGCTACGGTCCGTTGTCTCGGGGTGCCCGGAGGTCGAAGACGAGGAGCACCACAAACGAGATGATCGTGAGGCCGAGGAGATAGACCAACGAAAAGGGTAGTCCGAAGACGAGCGGACGAATCCGGCTTACGAGCGGGTATACCGGCCACATCGTGGCGATAAACATCGCAGCGAAGAACAGAGCGAGGAGCCGGAGGCCAGGATTTTGCACGCGATGGCTCTAGAGTGAGCGGTCAACGATATGAGCGGGGGAAATCTGGTCAAGAGATGTAGTGCCCGCTTGACGCATCACCATCTCGAGTTCCCGTCGCAGGAGTTCAAGCACGGTTTCGACGCCCGCCTGACCGAAGCTCGCGAGTCCCCAGAGATACGGTCGTCCGATTCCAACTGCCGTAGCGCCGAGCGCAAGTGCCTTGAAAATATCGGTGCCCCGTCGAAAGCCGCTGTCGATGATGATCGGCAACCGGCCGCCGACGGCTTCGGCGACTTCTGGAAGGCACTCGATTGTTGACCGACCGCTCGCTTCGGCTCGGGCTCCGTGGTTGGAAACGACGAGGCCGTCGGCTCCGTAGGCCTCGCAGAGTGAAGCATCCTCACCGGTCACAATGCCCTTGACCAACACCGGCATGGTGGTTGCGTTCTTGAGACGGGTCACATATTCCCAGGTCATACCGCGCGGTCGTGGTGGTCCGGTTCGCGGAGGGGTCCCAGTGATCCGAAACAAGCTGGCATCCAGATGTGTATGCATGGCCCGGGGACGATTCGGGTCGTGGCACAGGGTGCAGTTGCGGTCATCACGCCGGATACCCCGTGCAACCGTTTCGCGATTACTGTCCCCTTGTAGGTCGACTGTCAGCACGAGAGCCGAACACCCGGCGTCCTCAGCACGTTTGACCATCGCTTGCGTGGCTGTCCAGTTCTCAGCGGCGTAGAGCTGAAACCAGACCGGTCCGCCACGCGCAGCGACCACTTCTTCAACAGGTGTTGAAGCGACCGTAGATAGCATCTGGAGATGGCCTTTCACCCTTGCTGCCCGTGCGACAGCGAGTTCAGCATCAGGATGGAAGGCGCCGTTACTTCCCGTTGGCTGAATGACGATAGGTGTATCCCATCGGTGTCCAAATAGACGGACAGACGTATCAAGTTGGCGGATATCCACGAGGCGACGCATTCGAAGCTGAAAGCGCAAGAATCCCTCTCGGTTGACCTCAAGCATTCGGTCATCGTCCACGCTAGTTGCTAGGTAGGCGTAGTGCGCGGGTGGGAGGACGTGCTCAGCGACCGACCGAAAGTCGAAGACATTCAGAGCATCATTTTCTGAGGCGATAAGGGTGCTAGATTGTTCGAGCTGCTGCGCCGTATGATTCGCAGTTGAATCAACACTGAGGCAAGCGGCCGTCAGGTCCCGGACAAGCCCGGTTCCGAGCATACCCGCCGCCAGCGCGGGGCTTCCGGCGAGATATTGCAGAAACAGGCGCCGGCTCGCGGTGACATCAGCATGCGGCATCGGCGTTCTTCTAATGGCAAGTCTGCGTCGAAGAAAGTGCACGCGACAGGCTGCTGACTAACTTGAATTCGATTGCACGCGGGCGCCAACAAAGTTATAGAGCCAGGCGAATACGGCCCCCGCGATCAATCCGTCCAAGCTTCCATAAAGGGCGCCGGCAACTACCTGCCCGAGGCTCGCCGTGGCCTGATAGCCAGGATAAATTGACGAGACGACGTCCAGAAACGCTTGACCGTAGCCAGGCCAGATGAGATTTGCGAGGCCCGTCAATAATACGGCCCCCATGCCCCAAATTAAGCCGAATGTGATGGCAGTGGTTTTTACATCTAGTCTCATGACATCGACCTCCTATCACCTGTTTCCGTCTTGAATCTCCTCGATACTATCCTAGATGGAGTTACCGTGCTGTGGCACGGCCGGTCATGGGCACAAACCGGACGGGAATCGTTTCGCTGGTGGTAATTCCACCTTCGGTTTTCGTCAGGACGGTCATTATCTGAAAACCGCGCCCGACAGGAAGAACGAGTCTTCCTCCCACGGCTAACTGTTCGATGAGCGGCTGAGGCACGTGGTCAGGAGCTGCGGTGACGATGATGCCGTCAAATGGTGCCTGTTCAGGCCAGCCTAGGTAACCATCTCCAACTCTTACCTGCACCCCTCCGATTCCCAACTGCGCGAAGGTGCTAACCGCCCGTTCCGCAAGCTCTGGTAGAATTTCAATGGTATAGACTTCATTGGCGACTTCAGCCAAAACCGCTGCCTGATACCCAGACCCAGTACCTATTTCAAGAACTTTAGCCTCCTCTGGGAGGTTGAGTAGCTGGGTCATGTAAGCGACGATATATGGCTGTGAGATCGTTTGCTGGTATCCGATGGGCAGCGGGTGGTCATTGTAGGACAGTGCGCGTTCTGTTAATGGAACGAAGAGATGACGAGGTACACGCGCCATGGCTGTTAGAACGGTGGGAGAAAAAATGTCGCGTGCGCGAAGTTGGCTTTCGACCATCTCCCGACGCTGGACTGCCCAGTTCGATGTCTGCTCTGCTTGGTGGGGAGAGGCGGTGGTTCGGTCAGTTCGCCCTACGCTACACCCACCAAACAGGATAAGCGTGATAAGGAGTGTGCTGGTGCCACAGGATATCTTGGCCATGATTACAGTTCCTGGACTTTGACAGGTATTCTAACCGGGAAGGAAAGGGGTGTCGGTATCCAGGCCTACTCACCGCATGTTTTAACCGTTGATTAGACGGTCAGGTGAGGGTCTTCGTTTCTCTCCCTAGATAGAGCGCAAAATGTGGGAACGCGTCTCTCCGTTGTTCCGCTCGCTGTTCTTGGCGGTCGGGTTAATACTCTTAATGACGTATGGAGCGCATGCTCAAACTGTACTTCTCACTGGGTCCATTACCGATGAGCAAGGCGGTGCAGTTGGCGGTGTGACAATTACCGTTACCTCGACCATATCCTTGACACCTGTTGTAGTGGTCAGCGAGGTGGATGGGAGCTACCTGATTCCCACCCTGGTCCCGGATACCTACAGCGTGACGTTTGAGTTAGACGGTTTTGACACGCAGCAGTTCAACGCCGTGAAGCTAACTGAACGAAGGCGACATGTTCTTGATGTCGTGCTTGCACTCTCATCGTTTAATGACCGAATCGACGTGGTTGGGGTGACGCCGATGCTCGGAGGAGGCATTCCGCGGGACCGAGTTGCGTCGACTGTGTCAGTGGTCAACCCTGACGCACTTGCCGCGACCGCGGTATCGTCAACGGCCAACACCCTTAATCAACGTTTGGGTTCGGTCAGCCTAGAGGGGGCAACGACGAATCCCTTCCAGCCGACATTACGGTTTCGAGGTTTCACCGCGTCTCCACTGTTGGGACTTCCACAGGGCATTGTGGTTTATCAGAATGGCGTAAGAATCAATGAATCGTTTGGTGACACGGTGCAGTTTGACCTAATTCCGCAGTTTGCGATTGACCAGATTCAACTCAGCGCTGGTGCATCCCCAACATATGGGCTGAACGCGCTCGGTGGTGCGCTCGCGCTGCGTCTCAAGAATGGTTTTGACCAAAATGGTTTCCGCGGGAAATTATCACTTGGTTCCCACGACCAACTTAACGGGACGGCTGAGTTTGGAACGAGGCTGAACTCTTTTGCACTCTATGCCGGGACGTCGCGATTCAAGGAATCCGGGTGGCGAAGGGCTTCACAGTCAGATGTCACCCAAGCGGTAGTTGACGTTGGGTATCGCGAGGGTATCTTGGATGCAGGTCTCAGTTATACCCATGCGAAGACTAAGTTAAACGGTAATGGGGCCGCACCGGTCGAGTTGCTCAACGTCGACCGGTCAGCGGTTTATACCTTTCCTGATACTACGAGGAACGAGCTGGCGTTTACGCAAGGTCGCTTGTCTGTAGCGCTCTCGCCGACTTGGTCGTTGGACGCAACTGGTTATTATCGCGACATGGTCAGGCACACTCTGAATGCGGATGAATTTGAGCTGGCACTGTGCGACAGCTCATCACTGCCTGACGGATTTCCGACGAACGCGCTCTGTGCCAGCAGCCACCTCGATGGCGGACTCGACGGCGAAAGTCTTGTTGTCGATGTGTTAACCGGAGCGTTAATAACGCAGAGTGAAGCGTTGGGTGATGGCGCGTTGAACCGGACAAGCACCTCTGCTGATAGCTATGGAGGGACGGTGCAAACAACCTCTAGGGCCGCTCTCGGGTCGCACGACAACTTTCTTATTTTTGGAGCATCCATTGACCTGGCAGACGTAAGGTTTGGCTCTAACAGTGAGGTCGGCACTATGACCTCCGAAAGGAGCGTGGTCGGCTCAGGCATGCTCGCTGGAATAGCTGGGCGCGCCCCAGATGACCGGTTCAATACAGAACTCACGACGGCAAATCAAACTCTCGGACTCTATTTTTCCGACACATTTTCGGCTATTGATCGCGCTCACCTGACTGTCTCTGGACGATACAACTGGACCCAGGTGGATATCGCTGATCAACTTGGCACCTCACTCAATGGGACGCACGTTTTTCGACGTTTTAATCCCGGGATTGGTGGTGTCTATCAGGTGAGTGATGCCGTGGCGGTGTTTGGGCAGTATGCGGAGTCTAGCCGCGCTCCTGTGGCAGCGGAGCTGAGCTGTGCCGACCCAGCTGAACCATGCCGGATTCCTAACGCCTTCGTGTCTGACCCCCCACTCAGGCAGGCTATCGGCCGGTCATTCGAAGGCGGGCTTCGGGGACGTTTAGGCGTAAGGAATCGAGCTTTTGAATGGTCGGTTGCGACCTATCGAACACGTATTGCCGACGACATTCTCTTTGTCGCATCGCCCAGGCGAATTGGCACTGGCTTTTTTCAAAATGCTGGCGATACAAAGCGGTTAGGATTCGACATCGACTTCAGCGGAGAGGTGGCTGACCTCGGATGGTATGGGAGTTATGGTTTTGTGGACGCCTCATTCGAATCGGTTCTTGCGCTGCCTGGTAACCAGGAGGTTAACGACGCCGCAACCGAGACCGGTGAGGTCCATGTGACCCCGGGTGACCGACTTCCCGGGATTCCGCGACACAGCTTTAAGGCAGGGGTGCAGCAGGAATGGTCGGAATCCTGGTATGTATCTCTTGAGGCGATTATTGAGTCGAACCGCATCTTCGTGGGGGACGAAGGCAATGACCAACGGGCGTTGAACGGGTATGGCATATTGAATTTCTATACTTCATATCGTCTTGGTCGGCCGGTGGAACTGTTTGTTCGCATGGACAATCTTCTAAATAGGCAATATGAGACGTTCGGAGTGCTTGCTGAAGCTGACATTGCGCTGAAGGAAGTCCCGGGGGCCAGTGACCCAAGGTTCGTGGGGCCTGCCCCCCCACGAACGCTGATTGCGGGAATGCAGTTTAACTTCTAGGCCGACCGATGATTGCCTCGGGACGATGGTGGGCCGCGATGGGATCGAACCATCGACACCGTGGTTAAAAGCCACGTGCTCTACCACTGAGCTAGCGGCCCGAAGAACCTCAACAGGTCGATTGTACCACGCGAGTTTAGACCTTCTGTGTTAGCCAACTTCGAAGTGTATTGTCTGCTCCAGGTATCGATAGGTGGCCGATTAGAGCAGCGTCAGCGTGTTGACTGTCCTAATAAATGCATGATACAGTGCAACTTACGTCGTTGGATCGATGTTTGTGTTGCATTGGGCATGACTTCAGAAAGCGAAGGAGACCGTGGCTAGGGGGTTTACTGTTGGTGCGAGGCTCTCTGAGCCTACCTACGGTTTGGGGTCAGTCATAGCCGTTGAAGACGTGTATATTCGAATCGATTTCGACGAGCACGGTGTGAAGAAGTTCCTCACGAGTCTTGCCACTTTCGAACACTCAAAGGAACCGGCGCCAAGTCGTGCTGGGAGAAGGAGGCGGAAGACTGCAGTTAAATCATCCAAGACCAAGACTGCACGGTCTCCGAGGAGTTCGGTAAAGTCGAAGTCTGTGAAGGCTGCCAAGAAGGCTAAGGCTAGCGCTTCAAGGTCCGCTTAACGTCGTTATTCGAGCTTTCCCGCCTGTCGTTTTGCTTAAGCCAATTGGTCGTTTGTCCGGTTTTCAGCGCTTTTGTTTCTGGCTCATTGAACCGCTCTAGCTGCCGCTGTCGCTCGGCCGTCCGCTATGCAATTGGGGATGCCGTTCCCTCGGAAGCTGGTTCCGGTGATAAGGAGGCCTGGTGTGTGCTGAAGCTCGTGGTCAATGGAAGCGAGCCGCTCAAGGTGACCCACCTCGTATTGCGGGCTCCGGTTTCTCCAACGGTAGACACGAGAGAACTGAGGGTCGCACTCGATCTTGAGGATTCGAGCGAGGTTCCTATGAGCCAATTGAGCAATATCTTCGTCATTAGGATTACGGTTGAGAATGTTGGGGTCTCGGGCTCCGCCAAGGAAGACCCTGATAAGTACTTGTCCTGCCGGAGCCCGCCCAGGCCCCTTCGAAGATACCCAAGTAGCGGCGATAATTGATAATCCTGTCTCAACTCGGGGTACAACGAATCCACTGCCGAGTAAAGCGTGCTCGATGGCTGACCGTGGATAGGTCAGTGCTACGGTTGCGGTCGAGTTGTGCGGAATGTTCAAGCAGTGTTCGGCGAGCTTGGGGTGTCGGGTTTCGAGCAGACCGGCGGCGTCCGACGCCGGTATTGCAAGGATTACCGCTGACGCTACTGTGATATCACCCGTTATTCGGACGACAAACGGACCATTGTCATCGATAGATATAACTCTGGTGCTAGGTGAAAGGCGCTCAGGTGGTAGCACGGATACCAGATCCTCGGTCATTTCTCCAAGTCCCCCGGGTAGTGACCGGAACATCCCATCCGCTATAGGGGCGGGCCTCCTTCTTCTATTAAGTCCACTGTTGCATCTACCGATTTGAGTCGGCACGCACGCAGAAAGCGATCATTCACAGTATTATCGCACTGCGTTCTGGTTCGATGTCTCAATCCATGCTAGCCTGAGAGGGCTAGTGAGTCCGATACTGGTTCGTCCCGTTCGTGAGCAGTTTGAGCACGATCGCGTCATCCGGCTGCTGCAAAACCGCTGGCGGCGTCGTTACGAGGTGGGTGTCAATCTCAGCGGAGAGCCTCCGTCCCCGCTTCGCTTCGGTCGTCGGTTGTTGTTCCCCGACTTGGTCCTGAACTCCCGCGATGGTACGCGTCAGTTGCTTGGTGTGGTCGAAGTGGAAACAAACGCCTCGATCAATCACCTCGAAGCGATGTCACAGTGGGCGACGTTTGCAAGGGTTAAGGCGCCCTTTCACCTCTACGTTCCCTTGGGAGCTCTTGATGCAGTTCGACGCTTGTGTGACGCGAAAGGAATCTTCGTAGAGGAGATTTGGAATTACCATACTATCGGTGCACAGGTTCGCCTTACACTCGCGCATCGGGACCGAAGCCGGGCCACAAAAAAGGCATCGAAAAGGTCTGGTTCCAAAGCGAAGAGAAGTAATAAGACTTCGAAAAAGAAGAGTGTGAAGGTTGGTCGCAAAGCGGTTGCTGGGCTGAAGGCTGGAAGGTCGAAGAAGACGAAGGCAGCCGCGGCTAAGAAGACAACGAAATCATCCAAGCCGCGTAAGGCGGCAGCCAAGAAGACGGCAAGAAAGACCACGAAGCTGGCTCGGTCAAGGGTCCGCAAGGCCTCGGTCAAACGTTAGTCCTGCCGACGGATTGGTTATAGTGCAGAGTCCGGCGTAGCTCTGGCCAAAGTAAATGCCGTTTCTTCGGTATGACCGTGATCGTCGTGGGAACCTAAGCACGTATTTAGTGCACACTTTCCGTAAGGGAGGAAAACCTCACTCCCTGGTGCTTTACTGGTTCCGGTCTCCTCCTAATGTCCGGGTAGGTCGGCTTGCGATCGACGATGACACGATACGGACGATTGAGGAGTTGTATCCCGATTTGGCGTTTGACTGGCCGAAGCTCCTTAGTCAACGTCCGCCTCCTCTGGAGATGAAAAAGTTGACAAGCAGACGGCGTCAGGACAAGGCTCCGAAGAGAGACTCCGTAGGTGGTGGACGACAGTCGGGTGGGGTGTGCCAGAAGGAAAATTCACTCGAGTCCCGGGTCGGCGGGATGGATTCTCACCAAGAGGGAAGGGAGTCTGACAACTCGCCGGAGGGGAGGGCCGAGTCCACGGAGCTGTCTTCACCAGACGTGGTCCTAGAGTCACAAGCGGCGGTAGATGAAAAGGTTCAGGTGGAGGCAAATGACAGTGGGTTGTCCCAGCGGGAGTCGGAATCGGAAAAACCGATTGACCAGGTCGATGGTCCTCCGACGACAGGAACTGACTCTGATGGGTGAGTGCGGCAGGGGTGATAATCCAGGAATGAGAGATTGCCTACTGTTATAATGTGGTCATGAAATCAATGCGGGTTTCTTCGGTGATGGCAGGCCGTTTCGCACTGTATGGGACGTGTTTTGCATTAGTGGTGGGGTCTGGTGTGCCCCTTACCGCCCAGCAGGTGCCGACTCTCTTCCCACCTGGAGACCAACCAACTTTCCGGGCTGATGTCACTCTTATCACTAATGATGTGATCGTCCGTGATTCCAGTGGTCAGTTTGTTTCAGACTTAACGAGAGATGAATTTGCTATTTACGAGGATGGCGTTATGCAGGAGGTTGCTTCGCTAGTCCTAATTCAAGGGGGCCGTGCGTTTAATTTACAACTTCCCGCACCTGCACCTGTTGCGGAGGGGATCATTCTTCCCACAGCACGGCCCCGTAATGATACGGCTGGCCGGGTGTTGATGTTATTTGTCGATGACCTGCATATGGAGGCATCAAGCACACCTCGCATCCGTGATTTATTCAAGCGAATTGCAGAAAATTTAGTACACGAAGGGGACTTATTTTCCATTGTGTCCAGTGGTTCTTCGTCGATTGCGATCGACCTTACGTATGATCGTGGGTTACTCGATTCAGCAATCGGACGGATCATGGGCAATGGGATGACGCCCACGGATATTATTCGTGGGCCGCAGGGCAGTCGCGGTCCAAGCGAGTTGCTCTATCGGGCGAATGTGGCTGTTCAAACGGCCCTGTCGATTATCCGCGTGCTTGAGCAAATCCAGCATCGTCGAAAGGCGATCGTTTACGTGAGTGCGGGCTACGACCTGAATCCATTTGAGGAAATGCGGTTTCATGAATCTCGCACCTTTGGAGGTGGGCGATTCCGGCTCGATCAGATGGATTTTGAAGATACTGATGAGGCCCGTCGGGTGCGCACGAATCCGTTCATGGAACAGACAAACTATATGTTTGCCGACCTGGATATGTCGAACCAAATACACCGGCTTACCCGGGCCGCGAATCGTGCTAACGCCACGTTTTACACAATTGACCCTCGAGGACTGATTGCGGGGGTTGACATAGGCGAAATGGAAGGTCAGCTCGATCCGGTGCAGTGGTGGGACTACGTTCAAAAATCTCAAAATACCCTTCGCACCTTGGCGGAAGCCACCGGTGGTTTTGCCATGGTGAATAACAATGATTTTGATGGAGCCATTCGCCGAATTGACGCTGAAACGAGTGACTATTACGTCGTTGGGTATTACTCTAATAATTCTGACCCGAACCAATGGCGGCGGCGGCTTGAAATTTCGGTAACTCGTGACGATGTCGATGTATGGTCCCGAACGGCATACGAATTAGCCGAGCCCGAGGATCCTCAAGTCGCTCCCACCCGCTGAGACTTGGTTCACTTCTGTTTTCGCCTTCGCTGAGCTCTAAGTGTTTCGCGAGTGCGCGCTATCGCGTCATCAAGATAGCTCTGGTCCATTTCTACGCCCACGAAATTTACACCAAGCTCAGCACAAGCGATCGCTGTGCTTCCTAGGCCGACGAAGGGGTCGATGACCAGGCCGGTTCGTTCGAGACCGTGCAGTCGGATGCACCACTCAGGCAATTTCGGAGGAAACGTGGCTGGGTGGGGCCGTTCACGCTTTCTATTCTGTATGGTTGTATACGGAACAAACCAGGTGTTCCCGCGGCATCGGACGCCATCGCTCCCGGCCTGCCACCGTGAAATGTTGGACTGGTCTTGGTAGGGTACGCCGATTGCCTGGCGGTCGAGCGGGGTTCGTCCCTCAGGGGTCAGGTGAAAGACGAACTCGTGGCAATCATTGACAAACCGGTCGCTATTGATCGGTTTATAGTGGCCGACGGCGAGGTCCCTATCGAGTGTTGCTCTAGCGCCACCGCCGCGGTCGATTGCGATTGACTTAACCCAGTGAATGATATTTTGCAGTTTGAGGTGTTCTCTGGCAGTTTGGGCTACGTCAAGCGCCGTCCATGGACGAGTGGGCGTAGCTCCAACATTTAAGAAGAGCGAGCCGCGAAGAGTTAGGGTGCGCGTTGCCGCAGCAATCCACTGATCTGTCCACTCCAGGTACTCTTTAGTCGGCAGTGCGTCGCGATAAGAGCGGTATGAAACACCGAGATTATAGGGTGGCGAGGTCACGATAACGTCTACTGAGGCTTTAGGGAGTCCCCTTAGGAATTCAAGGGCGTCAGTATGATGGAACCGGAAAGTCCTGCCTGAAGACCGTAGCCGTGCATAGGGTTTTGGATTGAGGCGAGGTCGAGGCATGTAACCGATCACCTTTTAGTAGAATGACAAAAGTGTCAAGGTCCAATCAAGTCAGGGGCGTGGCAGACATTGTTGTTGCGCTGTCTGCGGAATTTGCTACAATCCCAATCGTTTTTGGCCTGCTAACAGTGAAAACCAAATCAGGTGAATCGTGTGGGCAAATTAATTAGCATCCGGAGCCTTTATAAGCTCCTACATATTGTCCTCTTGAGTGTGATGGCAATTATATTCGGAGTGCTGTCCACCGACGCTGCCAGCGTCCGAAATGGGGTCAGGGTGGAAGAGGCGGAGCAGGCTGGCGCCGTAGAGCCACGCACGAAACAGAACGAAAATGGTGAGACGGTTCCCGATGTGCGTGCGGCCGCAGCGGTTATTTACAACCCGATTCGTGGTGAGGTGCTTTGGGAGGAGAACTCAGAAGTTCAGCGGCCAATAGCCAGCATTACGAAGGTTATGACGGCCGTTGTATTTTTGGAGGCCGAGCATAACCTTTCGCAAATGATCAGAGTGGCGAGAACAGACGTCCAGAGAGCATCGACGACGTATCTTCGGCGCAATGAGCAGCTGACTGTGAATGACCTGCTTCACCTAGTGTTGATTGCATCTGATAATGGTGCTGCAAGGGCGCTAGCCCGAGTGTCGGCTTGGGGCACCGATGGCTTTGTCGGACGAATGAATCAGAAAGCGACGGCGCTGGGTCTGCATAGCACCGTGTTTACTGATCCTTCTGGCTTGGATAGCGGGAATCTGTCCTCGGCTTACGATTTATCACGGTTGATTGTTTATGCCGCTGGTAACGAACAGATTTCGGGGATTATGCGGATGGGTGAGCATCGAATTAGGACCAACCGCCGGCAGGTAAGGGTCCGGAATACGAACAAGCTACTGAGGCATGAAATCAACGTATTGGGCGGTAAAACTGGATTCATTCGGAAGTCCGGGTACTGTCTGGCCGTGCTGCTGGAGTTACCGCAGGGTGAGATGGTGGCTATGGTGTTGCTTGGTGCCCGTAGTGATGCAGCACGGTTTTTAGAGGCTCGTCGGCTGTTGGGCTGGTTAGACACTAGGCGGCCCGCTGAGTAGGAAGTAGTCAACCATTTAAGTGCCCAATGGGGCATTCTGAAATACGGTAGCTCCATTCCTGAGATACTTCGGTTTGGAAATATGTCAAAGTGTAGCGATGGGCTTTCGCCTTTGCCCGTCTAGAGGCCGGTGAGAGGATGGGCACCACTGTAGTCTTGACTAGAGGGCGCTATTGGTTCGAGTAATAGTGAGGACAATTATGGCATCCGATAAAGTTCAGACGTTCACCAAGGATAATTTTGAGACATCAGTAATCCAGGCAGGAACTCCGGTTCTGGTTGATTTCTGGGCTGAATGGTGCGGTCCGTGTCGGCAGTTGGGTCCAACGGTGGATTCATTGGCAACAGACTATGACGGCCGCGTCACGGTTGGTAAGCTGAATGTCGACGAGAATCCTGAGGTTGCTGGCCGATTCAGTATTCGCGGTATTCCTACACTACTACTGTTTAAGGATGGCGAGGTGGTGGATACGGTCGTTGGGGTCGCAGAGGGTGCACAACTGAAGCAAATGCTTGACAAGCATCTGCAGACTGTTGCCGGTAGTAGATAAGGGTTTTGTGAGACTTTATTTCAGCGTTTTGTATTGGTCGTGTGAGAGCCAGCGTGGCTAACATGAAGCAATCGGAAGAGGTTGTCATAGTAGGCTCGGGTCCGGCTGGGTTGACAGCGGCTCTCTATTCGGCCCGAGCTAATCTCAGCCCGCTACTGATTGAAGGTGTCCCGGCTGGTGGGCAGCTGATGTTAACCACTATGGTTGAAAATTGGCCTGGCTATCGCGATGGCATCATGGGCCCTGAGCTCATAGACACTTTGAGAGCGCAGGCCGAACGGTTCGGAGCAAGGATCGTTAATGGTCAGGTCCAGCGTTTTGATTTAAGAGACACCCCTTACATCATCGAAACTTCCGACGCGCGGTATGAGACACGAGCTCTCATAATTTCGACTGGAGCGTCTGCTCGATTGTTAGGCCTGCCTTCCGAACAGGTTTTGATGGGGCATGGAGTGTCTACTTGTGCAACCTGCGACGGCTATTTCTTTAAAGAGAAACGGATTGCGGTAGTCGGCGGTGGTGACTCAGCGATGGAGGAGGCGCTGTTTCTAACGAAGTTTGCCTCTCAGGTGACCGTTGTGCACAGACGTGACGTTTTGCGAGCATCAAAGATCATGCAAGATAAGGCTCTGGCCCATCCACGAATTACTTTTAAGTGGAATAGCGTAGTTGAGGATATAAGGGACCCCGATAAAGGTGTGGTGACTGGTATCGTGGTTAGGAATACCGAAACGACAGTGGCCAAAGAACTCTCTGTCGACGGAGTGTTTGTAGCCATTGGTCACACTCCAAATACCGAACTTCTGACGGGGCAGCTCGAGCTTGATAATCACGGCTACATCTTGACAACCGCCGGAGCCAGAACCTCGCAGGCTGGCGTGTTTGCCTGCGGGGACGTACAGGACTCGGTCTATCGGCAAGCAGTGACCGCAGCTGGGTCTGGTTGCATGGCGGCGATCGATGCCGAAAGGTATCTTGAAGGACTACCGCAGGCTGCAGTTGAAAAAGGTTCTGAAATAGGGTCCGCAGGATAGGCTTTAAGGCGTTAATCTATCCAACCACCGCCGAGCACCTCGTCCGCATCATAGAATACGACCGCCTGTCCGGGGGTGACTGAGAGTTGAGGGTTGTCGAAGCGGACGACAGCACGCCCACCCTCCTGTGCATGGACCACCGCTGCTGCTTCAGCATGTCGGTGTCGAATCTGTGCGGTTACCTGAAGGGGTGTCTTGGGGGGTGCTCCGCCAATCCAATTTACTGCGGAGGCTGTCAGGGTGGACTCCTCTAAGTCCTTCCGATTACCTACGGTCACACTACGAGATATTGCGTCAATAGAGGTTACATATAGTCGGCTACTTGAGGCGATTCTAAGTCCCTTGCGCTGCCCGACAGTGAAATGGTGAACGCCGTCATGCTGACCAAGGATTCGACCTGACTCGTCAAGAATATTTCCCTTAGGCAATGGTGTAGTTGCATGGCTCTCGACGAAGTTCGCGTGGTCGCCGTTCGCAATGAAGCACAGCTCTTGGCTGTCGGGTTTATCGGCTACGGGTAAATTCCAATCACGAGCATACGAACGGACCTGTGCCTTGTTGAGCGACCCGACTGGAAAGGCAGCCCGTGCCAGTTGGGCCTGGTTTAGTGAGAACAGAAAGTAAGACTGGTCCTTTCCTCGGTCGACGCCCCGTCGCAGTCGATAGAGGCCGGTGTAAGCATCGCGATCGACTTGGGCATAATGCCCCGTGGCGACAGCTGCAGTATTGAGAGCGGTTGCTCGGTCAAGCAGATGGGAGAATTTGAGCTCACCGTTACAGTGAACACAAGGGATCGGGGTCCGCCCTGCCGCATACTCACTGACGAAATTCCGGACTACGTGTTTACTAAATGAACTCTGGTAATTGACGATGTAGTGAGGGATCTCGAGGGTGGCAGCGGTCCTCCGAGCATCGTGGAGGTCGTCAAGCGTGCAACAGCTTCCGAAGTGTTCATTCTTGCTCTGGTCGTATAGTTGCATCGACAATCCAACTACATCGTGTCCGGCATCGTTCAAAAGAGCTGCAGCAACCGAGGAATCGACGCCACCCGACATAGCAACGACGATTCGCATTAGCGATTCCCTCTTGATGCGCTCGAATCACTTTCAGTGGGACGCCTATTTCTATCCATGCGGAGACTACTACTGGACAGGGCTCGTAGGCGGCCGACGATGGCAGGTAATATGTTTACCAGGTGATCCACGTCGGATTGGGTATTGCCCGTTCCTAGACTAAATCTAATAGAACTCTGCACCCGATTTGAAGGGAGTCCCATTGCCCGAAGTACATGTGACGGTTCAAGTGTGCCTGAGGAACAGGCGGAGCCAGTAGACACAGCCACCCCTTCGAGATCGAGCGCAATGAGAAGAGACTCGGCTTCGACTCCAGCAAAACTGATATTTGAGGTGTTAGGAACTCGTTGATCTTGCTGACCATTGATTGCGGTGTCCGATATTTTTTGCAGAATGCCTTCCTCAAGAAGATCCCGTAGCGCGGAGAACTCATGTTTGGACTCGGCAAGCTTCCCCTGTGCTAGTGCTGAAGCGACACCTAATCCAACCAAACCTGGGACATTTTCGGTGCCAGCCCGTCGATTCCGTTCGTGTCGTCCTCCCGTTTGAACAGTGGACAATCGGATGCCCCTTTTTAGCCAAAGGGCTCCAACGCCTTTGGGGCCATTATATTTGTGCGCCGACAGCGATAGTAAGTCCGGTCCGAGTGTCTTCACGTTAACAGGGATCTTGCCAATTGATTGGATGGCATCAGTGTGAAACAGCGCGCCATGCTTGTGAGCGATTTCAGCCAGTTCAGTGATTGGCTGAATTGTACCGATTTCATTATTCGCATGCATCACCGAGACGAGTGCGGTATTGCCATCAATTGCCTTTGTAAGGTCTACGGCAGACACCATCCCATTGGTGTCGACCGGAAGAAGAGTGGTTTGCCAGCCTTGGCGACCAAGCGCTTTAATTGTGTTCAACACTGCTTCGTGTTCGATTGCGCTGGTGATCAAATGTCTACGGCCTGTTGACCTCACCGCGTCTGCTACGCCACGAATTGCAAGGTTGTCGGCCTCGGTACCTCCGCTAGTAAAGACAATCTCTGAGGGTTCGGCCTTGATGAGAGCCGCAACAGTTGCTCGAGCTTTGTCGACCAACTGCTTAGCACGTTGGCCAAAGTGGTGGACGCTAGATGGGTTTCCAAACTCGACCCGAAGAGTGGCAGAAATAGCTTCGACGACGGCAGGGTCAAGAGGGGTGGTAGCGTTGTGGTCGAGGTAGATCCGCATTGGTGGTCATCCTGTGGTCATTCGTCTGTTGATTGCCGCGAGGACCTAACTCGTGTGGTGCAGATTCGTGCAACGGCCCAAAGGGTCGCTATGTGGTCAGGCCACAATTGAGATCGGCAGGGTCGCGAATCAACCCACAGTCATTTCCATCATAGCATCGGCCTCCTAAACATAGGCAATAAAACGAGCTATGAACGGCGAGAATCACTTTCATATACCTGTCTACTTTCATATACTGGTTGACTCGCCGACTTCAAACGCAGCCAAGCGTGTTGGCGACTGCTCCTGGAGAAAGTCGATATGTGGAAACGAGATGAATCAGTGAAGAAGATCAATTCCAATAAACGAGGCATGGACCTAAATGGTTCAGGAGATGAAGGGGTTGATTACCGGGCCAACGTTGGAGCTAAGAGTCCCGTGACAAAAATCGTCAATATCGGTAAGTCCGTCATGATTAAAGGTCAGGTCAACGGTAACGAAGACCTCACGATTGAGGGACGTGTTGATGGGAAGATTGAGCTTGAGCAGAACGTTCTGACGATCGGGCCCAACGGTAAGATTGAGGCTGAATTGATTGCGAAGTCCGTAGTGGTATTAGGCAACGTGACGGGTAATGTAACAGCCACGGAACGAATTGAAATTCGCGATAGCGGTTCCGTTGATGGCGATCTTGTTGCACCCCGGGTGGTGATCGCCGAGGGTGCTCATTTCCGAGGCAGCGTTGATATGCAGCGGGGAATTGTAGATCAGTCGGAATCTGAGAAGAAGTCCACTGAGGTAAAGCCGGCGACTGAGAGCTTTGAGTCCAAACGGGCTGTACCTGCCGTACGATAGCTTTTAGAAAGTCATTTGTAATTGTGTGGCTTCTTCCTATCCTTACTTCAATACGATTGAAGTGAGGTCACGGTAGTGGCGCTTTTGTTTGTAGGAGTTTATAGTTGTCTCTGTTGGGCTTCTTCGAAATGAATCAACCACGTTAATTAGGCAAGTATGACTGGAAGGCGGCAGGCGCTCGGTCGAAATCTGAGGGAACTACTTCCGCGTCCGCACCCAGGTTGCCGAGTTTCCAATATTGGAAGCGTCATCGGCAGTCAAATTCCCTTTGACGATCGTCTGGGTATCGATTCGGACGCGGGGTCTCGAGGGCCCCCGGATGCATTAATTTGCAAGGATGACGTGTCGAGCTCTCAGAGATTTTCATCAGCAAATAATCGTTCGAATTGGAGCGGTTCGGGTGGATTATTGCGCCTTGATCAAGAAACTTCGGGAGACACCATTTTTTCAACGAGGGGCCTTGGTCGGTTTGTACAGTATTTGGAGAAGTTAAGGTCTCCAACGGTAATTGATTTGGGGCCAGGGGTCGGTTCCAGTGTGGCCTTCTTCGGAGAGCGACTCGGTTGCAAGTTGATTGTTGAGGATCTATTTACGGAACTTGATAATTCGGCGGATCAAACTGAGCCAGAGAGTGACCGATTAACTTCGGTCATGCGTGAGCGCCTCGATTATAAGGCCGATAGTATCGATGGGGTGCTGTGCTGGGATGTGTTTGATTACCTAGACAAGCTTTCAGCTGAGAGTCTTGCGCAGCAAATTGTCCGCATTTTAAAGCCTGGCGGCGCGGTGTTTGCTTTATTCAGCGAGTGCAGGCTTAGCGAACGTTGCCTCGCAAAATACGCGATTGTCGACACTGAGCATTTAGAATTACGAACGTATTCTACTGCTCGAAGTAAGACCAGGTGGTGGGGCAGTCGTGATGTGTGTAAGCTTTTTCATGGCTTGACTATAGGTGAAAGCTATTTACTAAGAATTCAAATTCGTGAAATGTTGTTTTTGAAGCCGCGGCCTACTACGGGCCTCTAAGTCGAATCTTTAGTTAGCGATTTTGGCTCGAAGCGACAGTGTTAGACCAGAGGGGAGTCATGGCTCGTCCAATAATCGCACTCTTAAGCGATTTCGGAAGCCAAGATCACTACGCCGGTGCAATGAAAGGTGTGGTCCTCAGCATTTGCCCTGAAGCCACCCTTGTCGATATTTCACATGACATTGCTCCGCATGACATTCTTGGTGGCGCTTTACAACTGGCCGCTTCTTATTCCTACTTTCCGCAGGGCACAGTCTTTCTCGTTGTGGTTGACCCTGGGGTAGGTTCGAAGCGTCGGGGACTTGTAGCGGACACAGGTGATTACCGGTTCGTAGCCCCTGATAATGGGGTATTGACGGCAGTGTTTGCCGAGGGTCCACCGAAGACCATTGTCGAGATAACCGAAAGGCGTTACGGTCGCCCAACGGTTAGCCGAACCTTTGAAGGGCGGGATCGTTTTGCGCCAGCAGCGGCTTGGCTGGCAAAGGGTACACGGTTAGCGGCACTTGGGCGTCCACTCCAATCTTATAGAACCATCGAAATACCAGTGCCGGTAATCGAGGCTGAAACTATCAAAGGTCAGGTAATTAGAGTCGATCGATTTGGAAATGCAGTGACCAATATTGATCGAAACTGTTTTGAGCGATTTGCTAATGCCGGCGCTGTGCAGGTAAAGGCTGGCGACTATCGCATCGACCGGTTGGTTGCTACTTACGAAGATATTGGCAGCGGCGAGGTGTCTGCGCTGTTCGGTAGTACCGACCATCTTGAGTTGACAGCAAACTCCTCCAGTGCAGCTAGGCGTCTTGGCTTGGACCGCGGATCGCTGGTAGTGGTGACTCGAGATTGACGGCCAGGGCCAAGGTTTTCACCCGAGGTTGCTTTTACTGCTACTGTTCACCGTGATACCATTCACTGTTTTGCTATCAGGAATTTCATTAACACATCGGTTGTCATCTTAAGAGCCGTCAGATCACTTATCATGCTTGGATTTGATCTCAACGAAGAACACCAGCTTCTGGAGCAATCCGTTCGTGAGTGGGGGGCCAAGGAGATTGCTCCAAAGATTCACGACCTCGATCGGGCCCACCAGTTCGACGCGACCATTCTTCCGAAAATGGCTGATCTTGGATTACTTGGAGTGTGTGTGCCCGCGGCTTATGGCGGTGCAGGTATGGACTACATTAGCCTTGGCCTGGCGAGCGAAGAGCTTGAGTATGTGGATACTTCGTTACGGGTAATCCTTTCTGTGCACGTTGGTCTTAATTGCCTTTCCCTTTTAGCTTGGGGCACCGAATCTCAGAAGCAACAATATTTGGTTCCGCAGGCTCGGGGAGAGCGTATTTCGACTTACGGTCTAACGGAGCCGGCGGCGGGTAGTGATGTGCGGGGCTTGCAAAGTATTGCTGAAAAAAATGGCGCGGACTACATTCTGACTGGTGAAAAGCAATGGATATCACTAGCTGATGTGGCTGACAACTTTTTGGTGTTTGCTTGGACCGACGCGGAGAAGAAACGTCAGCGCGACCCATCAGGACTCACAGCGTTTATTGTTGAGCGAGATTTTAAGGGCTTTTCAAGCGGAACGATGAAGGAGAAGTGGGGCATTTTGGCTGGTAACACGGGTTACTTCAAGATGGACGAGGTGAGGGTGCCATCAGAGAATGTATTGGGTAGGCCTGGCGAAGGATTCAAAATTGCCATGTTTGCGTTGGATCAAGGTCGTTACACGGTTGCAGCAGGGGCTACTGGGTTAATTCGCGCATGCCGGGATGCGAGCGCGTCCTACGCGAAAGAACGACAGGCGTTTGGAGTTGAGATTGCTCAGCACCAACTTGTTAAGGCGATGATTGCTCAAATGGAGTCAGACTATCAGGCCGCGAGGTTGCTTTGGCTACGATCGGGTTGCATGAAGAATGAAGGTAAACGAAATACTCGGGAGACCAGTCTAGCTAAATGGTTTACTACGGTTGCATCGGAGCGAGCAGCTAGCGATGCGGTCCAGGTTCACGGTGCGAACGGGTATTCTGACGAGTATCCTGTTGGCCGGTTCTTCCGAAACTGCAAGGGAGCAGTAATTTACGAGGGAACACGAGAAATCCACACTCTAATGCAAGCAGATTATGTTCTTGGCTATAGACAGGATGGCTCAACTCGGTGCCAGTTGCCGGCTTATGTGCCGTCAGAGTGATGAACACTCTGTTCCGAGGACGAACTGATGAACTCAGATCTCTCTCTCGATTTTCTCACTGTAGTTGAGCAGGCGGCTATTGCTTGTGCCCATACGATGGGTCAAGGGGATCGCCACCAATCAGACCTAGTGGCGGTTGAGGCGATGCGTCGATCGATGGACGCCGTACCGATGAACGGAACTGTCGTCATTGGGGAAGGTGAGCGGGACGAAGCTCCGATGCTGTTCATAGGCGAAAAGGTTGGTAAGGCCCAACACGACTCAGGGTCCTATCCGGAAATTGATATAGCCGTCGATCCACTGGAAGGTACCAACTTGTGCGCAACAGGTTCGCCAAATGCGATCGCGGTCCTGGCGGCAGCCGATCGAGGTGGATTGCTGCATGCTCCTGATATCTACATGGAAAAACTGGTCGTTGGACCCAGCTGTAAGGAGGCGGTGAGTCTCGATGCGTCTGTGTCTGAGAATCTCGGTGCTATCGCTGAGTGCCTTGGTCGCCGAGTTGAGGACCTCGTTGTAGTGGTTTTAGACCGGTCTCGCCATAAGAAACTAATTGATGATATCAGGGCAGCCGGCGCTCGGATTCTACTGATAACGGATGGCGATCTATCAGCAGGAATCTCGGCGGCAGTGGCAGGAAGCGGAATCCATGCAGTGATGGGTACGGGTGGCGCACCTGAAGGAGTATTGGCCGCAGCAGCCGCGCGATGTTTGAATGGTGAGATTCTCGCCCGCCTTGTGGTTAGGAAACCGGAAGATGAGGAGCGGTGCCGAGCCATGGGTATCAGTGATTTGAAACGGGTTTATCGTGCCCGCGATCTGGCATCTAGTGAATCGATTATTTTTGCTGCCACCGGGGTAACAGAAGGGACTCTAATGCAAGGCGTTCGGTTTTTCGGTGATGGGATTCGCACCCATTCACTGATTATGCAAACACGACCGCACCAAGTGCGCTTCGTAGATACTATTCACGTTAGAGGAAAATCCACTGAAACGCTAGTTCGGCTCTAATCGAGGGCAGGCCTATTGAATAGGCTGCGGCTCATTATTGAACGACCTCCCTTCCAAGAAGCACCAATCCAGTCATGATTGGTGGCGGAATCAAACGGCTCTTACGGTCGCCACTTTCATTGGTTCGGCTGGTTTCACTCTAGTCATGCCATTTCTGCCGTTGTATTTTCGAGTCCTTGGTGTCACTGACGTAGGGGCGATTGCGGTGTGGGCTGGTGTCAGTGTAGGAATCACGCCGGCAGTTGCTGCCGTTATGACTCCGCTCTGGGGCAAACTTGGTGACCGCGTTGGGCGCAAGCCAATGGTCGCTAGAGCCCTGATGAGTTTTATCGTCGTAATGATCGCTCTAGCATTCGTTACAGCGCCATGGCAGGTTTTTGCTCTTCGTTTCTTGCACGGTGTGTTTGCTGGATACGGAGCACTGACGTTGGCAATGGCCGCGGAATCGGCACCGGCCGACCGGATGGCCCGTGCAGTCGGTCTCGTGCAAATAGCCCGAAGGCTCGGTCCCGCAATAGGCCCGGTCATAGGTGGTTTAGTGGCCGCCCTGGTCGGTTTAAGGCAAGCGTTTCTCGTGGCGGCGTTCCTCTACGTGCTAGCCATGGTGGTAATGCTGTCGCTTTATCGTGAGCCGCCTCGCATTTTGTCTCGGCCATCTGACGATGTTAAGCCGAAGACTGTTCGCCAAGTAATCAGGTATAAAGGATTAGCTTTGATGATGAGCGTAATCTTTACAATGCAATATGTTGAGCGTAGCCTAGGCCCGGTTTTGCCCCTGTTCGTAGGGTCGCTTGGGGTGTCTATGGGCCAGGTTCCACTGTGGTCTGGAATTCTTTTTTCTCTAGTTGCCGGCGGTGGGGCCGTTGGTAACCATTTGTGTAGTCCGCTGCTTGAACGTTATTCACCGGGCACCGTGATTCTCGCAAGCATTATTGTGGCTACCGGCGTTGCTGCTAGTGTGTCTGGTGCTACGCAAGTCCTGTTGCTCGTAGCCGCATTGCCATTATTCGGGCTTGCGATCGGAATCGGCTCCACAGCCGCCTACACAATTGCGGGGCAGGTGATCCCTTCTGATGCGCAAGGTGTTGGTTTTGGTGTCTTGTCAAGCGCGTCGATGGTTGGGTTGGCGATTAGTCCTGTACTAAGCGGTTTACTAGGCAGTGTTAATCTACGGAGCGTCTTTTTCCTTGATGCATTACTGCTAGCGGCATTGGGCGTAGTCGGAAGTTCCAGTTTACGTAGAATTGTGACCATGAGAGATCTGAAGCCAGCTGAGCAGTAGTCGTTATTCCTCGTCGCTAGGTGGCTTTCGGTATTTGCGTCTCCGGGGAGGACGTTTGGTGCGGTTTTCATGAGGGCCCCCGCGTTGACGGGGGAGAGGCACTCTCGGAGTCTTGGGCTTTCGTCTTATGCGTTTTGGTGTCATTTAAGAGTCGTTTTGAGAATTATCGCATGTCCAAAGAAGTTCTCGTTTGTCAAAACGAATTCGCCTCAGGCATTATTGACCGAGTTGCCAATGCAGTGTTGGAAGGTCAAATCATCGTTTGTCCTACAGATACTTTCTATGCACTTGTTGCAGATGCGAAGAACTTAACTGCGATGGAGCAGATTTATACAATTAAGAATAGATCGACCAACCAGCCGTTACCGCTTATTGCGGTGGACGTGCAACAGGTGAACGAACAGGTTGGAGCTCTTTCCCAGCTCGGAGAACGCCTGGCTTCAACTTTCTGGCCTGGTCCTCTAACTTTGGTTGTACCAGCGCACGCTGCCCTTGGGGATCAATGTAAGGCCGCTGACGGGTCTGTCGCTGTTCGAGTGCCCGATCAGTGCTTCGCTAGGGAAGTTATAAGTGAAGTAGGCCATCCAGTTACGGCAACGAGCGCCAATGTTTCTGGCGATACTGCGATCAGTCGAATAGAAGATTTAACTCAAGAGATTCGAGATGGTGTTGACTTGATTATTGACGCGGGAAACCTTGTGGGTGGTGTGCCTTCAACAATCGTTGATGTTCGTTATGCAACGCCGATATTGATTCGAGATGGGGCAGTTCCCTGGAATCGCGTGTTAGAATCGCTTCAGTGATGCGGCGAGAGTCTGAGCGCGCCTTCCAATCATCAGTGACACCTTCAAGATTTCAGCGAGCGGCCCTGATTGGAATAACTGCGGGCGATCGCGATTCAACCGAGTCGTCACTTGAGGAGTTGGCTCGACTTGCCCAAACAGCAGGCGCTATTCCGGTGTTTCGAATTCTGCAGGAACGTCGTCGGCCACACCCAGGGACATTCCTTGGACTAGGAAAGGTTAAGGAATTAGGAAGGGCTTGTGAGGAGCATGAAATCAACGTTGTGATTGCAGATAGTGAGCTTTCGCCGATCCAGCGAGGAAATCTTGAAGAGATTGTCCAATGTGGTGTTATCGATCGGACCCAATTAATCCTAGACATTTTCGCTCGTCGCGCTCGCAGCAGTGAAGGTAAGCTTCAGGTTGAACTGGCGCAACTACGATATTTACTACCCAGACTTGTTGGATTCGGGCGGGCGCTGTCACGTCTCGGAGGGGGGATTGGAACCCGAGGTCCTGGTGAGACGAAACTCGAAACGGACCGTCGGCGTATTCACCGTCGTTTGTCAGCAGTCAAACGTCAGATCGAACGTGTGAGAAAGCATCGAGCCCAACTTCGCGCAAGACGTACTAAGCGGCAATTACCTACCGTAGCACTTGTTGGTTATACCAATGCTGGTAAGACTACGCTGTTTAATCGGCTGACGGGAGATGACGCTGTGGCTTCAGATGCGTTATTTGTAACGTTGGATCCGTTAGTTCGACGGCTTCGCCTTTCTGATAATAGAACGGTTCTGTGCTCTGATACCGTAGGATTTCTTGATCGTCTTCCGCATACCTTAGTGGCGGCCTTTCGGGCTACATTGGAGGAAGTGGCAGAGGCTGATCTTGTTGTACAGGTGTGTGACTCGTCAAGTCCAGTGAGAGATGAGCATGTTAGAGCGGTCCAACGTGTACTTGCTGAGATTAGAGCTGATACGGTGCCTTGCGTAGTCGTCTGGAATAAGAGCGATTTAATCACTAGGGAGGAGCGGCGCCGAATCCGTTTACGTGAACCTGGGTCCGTGTGCCTGTCGGCAATTGACCCCGCAAGTCGGTCAATTGCATTGGAGCTGATCGAGAAGGGGCTTAGGCGGACAACTACTGGGGCTCAATATTGTGAAACGGGACGGACAGCCTAAATCAACCAAGGGTTGCTTAATTAGACCGTTATGAGAGGGAACTTTTTAAGACGCGATCGACTCTTTGTCCTACTGTTTGTAGGCATAATATGGACAGTTGGGTGTGCTCCAACCCCGACCCCGATAGCGCCTGGAGTATCCCAATTTCCCAACTTCATATTTCCGACGGTCCCTGACTCGATGGTTAATTCTCCTGTTGTAAGCGAGCACATCGAGGCTTGGCGGAGACTGCAGGCTGGTGACTTATTTTCGGCTACTGCTGGGTTTTCGGAGGTGCTTTCGGCGAACGAAATATTCTATCCGGCTGAGGCGGGCCTCGGCTATGTAGACATCGCTGCCAGACGATTGGATGATGCGTTAGAGCGATTCGGTTCTGTATTGGAGGACGTACCAGGATATGCCCCTGCTTGGGTTGGGCGAGGAGAGGCGCTATTAGCTTCGGGGCGAGAGGCAGAGGCGATGTTGGCTTATGAATCGGCACTAGTCGCGGATTCTAATCTTTCTGACGTTCGCCGAAGGATTCAGGTGCTCCGCTTTCGTAGCGTTCGTGTTGCTATCGAGATAGCTCGGGCCGCGGAACAGGCCGAGCGGTATGGGGAAGCACGACAGGCATACGAGGAGGCCCTGACTATTGCTCCTAACAGTGGAGTGATTTACCGAGGGTTAGCGTTTATCGAACACCGGCTTGGTGATCTTGGGCGGGCACTTGAGCATGTTATGAGAGCGAATGACCTTGAGCCGGGCGATCCGGGAGGCTTAACGCTTCAGGGAGAGATTCTCGAATCTCTCGGCGATCTTGAGGGCGCAGAGACCGTGTTTTCGCAGGCGGTACGTATCGATCCAACGCCGGACAGGCGTGAGAATCTTGATCGCGTCTTGGGACGACTAACCGCTTTACGTTTACCTCCAGAATATCGCGCCATTCCGACTAAAGACCGGATAACTCGTGCAGAGTTGGCTTCAATAATCGGTGTAAATCTTGGCCAACTCCTGTCAAGTTCTGAACAAAACGTAACAGTGCTTACTACCGACACACGAACTCACTGGGCTTATCAATGGATTCTTCTCGTAGTTGAGGCAGGAGTCATGGAGGTGTTTTCAAACCACACTTTTCAACCAGAAAGTCTCGTGGATCGTGGCGGGCTTGCTCAGGTTGTAAGTCGCGTGTTGACACTGATTGTTAGACGAGATCCAAGCAGTGGTGCAAGCTGGCAAACAGTTCGGCGACAATTTACCGATGTCGACCAGCAGCATTTACTGCACGAGGCTGCATCGGTGGCAGTAGCCGCCGAGATTTTACCTATTCTCGAGGGTAATCGCTTTGGCTTATCCGATTCTGTTAGCGGTCGCGAAGCTTTAGCAGCGGTGGACCAACTTGAAGGATTGCTAGTCCCTGAGAAGTAAACGTTATGGCCGTAATAACATTAGCAAACCAACTTACGCTATTACGGATGCTACTAATCCCAGCATTTGTGATTTTAACGGCCTATCACTTCTTGGGATGGGCGCTCGTCACATTTGTCGTCGCTGGTGTGACGGATATGCTGGATGGTGTTATTGCTCGGTGGTCGAATGAACGGACAAAGATTGGCGCATGGTTAGATCCAGCTGCAGACAAGCTTCTGTTATTAACCGCTTTCGTTGTTCTAACGCTTCCAGAGCTTAACCTAACGAATAAATTACCAATTTGGTTAACGGTGGTGGTTATTAGCCGTGATGTGATCATTGTGCTTACAGTCGCGATCGTTAATTTGGCCGTTGGACCTCGGACATTTCCCCCTTCAGTATTCGGCAAGCTGGCCACTGGAACCTACGTCGTGACAACAGTTATCGTCATGACTTTTAATTACCTTGAACAAGAGTCAGTAGCTGTTGATGTGTGTATTTACGCGTCGCTCGTGATTGCTCTTGTTTCCGGTTTGCACTACATTGCACACGCTGCAAGAGTCGTCAATCGTCACTGATCGCAATAATTCAAGATCGGTTTAGTGTGAAGATTAGGCGATTCTCTGTTTTACATACTCAATCGTCCGACTAAGGCCTTCGTGAAGGTTAACGTGAGGAGTCCATCCTAAAATCTCTCTAGCTTTTGTGATGTCAGGTTGGCGCACCTTGGGATCGTCAATGGGGAGACGTTGATGGATGATCTGGCTACGCGAACCGGTCATCGTAATGATCTCTTGGGCGATCTCGTTGATTGTCATCTCTTTTGGATTACCCAAATTGACCGGGTCGTTGGTGTTCGACTCCATCAGACGCAGGATTCCGTCCACGAGGTCACTTATGAAGCAGAAACTTCTAGTCTGATTACCGTTACCGAAGACGGTTAAGTCCCTTCCGGCGAGCGCCTGTGCAATAAAGGTGGGAATGGCCCGACCATCGTTAACGCGCATTCGTGGACCATAGGTATTGAATATTCTGGCGATTTTCGTGTTCACCCCATGATACCGATGGTAGGCAACTGTGATTGCCTCCGCAAAGCGTTTCGCCTCGTCATAGACGCCTCGAGGACCGATCGGATTCACGTTGCCCCAGTACGACTCAGGCTGTGGATGTTCAAGCGGGTCGCCGTAGACTTCTGAAGTAGAGGCAAGTAAGAATGTTGCTCCCTTTGCTTTCGCAAGTCCCAAGGCCTTGTGGGTACCGAGTGCGCCGACCTTCAGTGTTGGAATCGGCCATTCAAGATAGTCAGTTGGGCTAGCTGGGCTAGCCCAGTGCAACACAAAGTCTACTTGGCCATCAATTGAAATATGCTCTGTCACATCGTGGTTGATAAATTTGAATCTTTGATTGTCCAGATGCTTAATGTTGTCTGCACTTCCAGTTAATAGATTATCTAGGCCAACTACGTTATGCCCTTGGCCTAAGAGACGATCTGCTAAATGGGATCCAATGAATCCAGCGATTCCAGTAACGATAATACGTGCAGACATGGGAGAGAGTACGGAGTAATCAATATGCGCGTAAATGAAAGAGGCCTCTCACAATGGTTAGCCATAGGATCTTAAAGTCTAGACTTACGGACCAGTTCTCTATGTAGTGCAGGTCAAACTCAATGCGTTTCTCAATTGAGGTGTCGCCACGCCACCCGTTCACTTGGGCCCACCCAGTAATGCCAGCCTTAACTTTATGACGAAGCATATACTGTGGATATCGATGTTTAAACTGTCTCACAAAGTACGGCCGCTCAGGTCGTGGGCCGACTAAAGACATATCGCCACGAAGTACATTCCAAAGCTGTGGGAGCTCATCGAGATAGAAGCGACGAAGCCAAGCGCCTATAGGTGTGCGGCGCGGATCATTGTCCCGCGACCAGACCGGCCCGGTTTCTCCTTCAGCCTCGTATTGCATGGAGCGAAACTTGTACACTGTGAACGAACGACCATCTAACCCCATTCGTTCCTGTCGATAGATAACTGGTCCTGGGGATGCGTAGCGGACAAGCAGTGCGATCACAGTCATGGGAACTGAGAAGGTCAAAAGGGCCGTCACCGACAGGCACACATCGATTATTCGCTTGAAAGCCGTGTTAATGCCGTGCAGGGGCACGTCGTTTACGCTGATGATTGGAATCCCATCGAAATCTTCTAGACCAGCACGAAGTGCGATAAATTGAAATAGGTCTGGAACAACCTTTATCTCCACACATTCCCGGGTGGCGTCCTCAATGAGCGACAGCATCTTAACGTGTTTCTCAAGAGGGAGAGTGATGTAAAGTAAGTCTACTTGCTCGCTGATGAGGAAGTTACCGGTTTCATCGAGAGTTCCAAGGAGCGGAAGTCCTCGGTATCCAAGACGATCCTCGGTAGCGCGATCGTCAACGAAACCGATCACCTGATAGCCGAGTTCACGGTGTTGCAGACACTTATCGGTTACGAGACGACCTAGGTCACCGCTGCCTGCGATCAGAACACGCTTGAGCCCGATACCGGCTCGCCAGCGGCGCTCAAAGACGGTCCGAACGAATTCCCGAAGATTATACGAGGCAACGGTGTTTACTAAAAGAAACAACACCCAGACCAGTTGGGAAACCTCGTATGCTCCACGCTCCTTGAGTGCAGGTGGTAGGAGGTAAGTCTGAATATACAAGGTCGTTACGATACCCAAGACGACGGCGATCACATTACCAACTAAGACACCGAAAAAGTCATCGAGGCGGGTTCGGTGACGTCGGAGTCTGTACATTCCGTGAACTTGGAACGCGACAGGGACAATTAAAGCAACTAACGGAAGGACACTAAGATATTGCGCAAAGGGTGGATAACCGCGAGTTACAGGTATTAAATCGGTTTCGAAACGGATAGCGTAGGCCAACATGAAGGCCGCCATCCCCAATATTGCGTCAGATACAACGTGCAGAGTGACAAGAAGCTTAGCCCGGTTCGTTACCATCGCGCCCCGTCTTCGAGAGGTGCGATCATGCCTGATACAGCCTCGCTGATATTTGAGAGGAAATGTCCCTCCGAAAATCTCAAGGCATGCGTCCTGATCGCTGATTTATCAAACTTTGATATCCGATTGCTGCAAAGCACGCTTGCGAAAGCTGCTGGCGCGCACTCGTCAACAAGAACACCAGTTACTTCGTTGATAACGGTCTCTTGGGCACCTCCACGATTCAGTGCTATAACAGGGCATCCGCACGCTTGAGCTTCCAAGGGTGCGATGCCAAACTCCTCTTCACCTGGAAGGAGAAATACCTTGGCTTGGCGGTACTGCTCACGCACCGCTTCATCGTTCAGGTTCCCAAAGAACTTAACCTCGGGACCGGCGAGTTTACGAAGTCGTTCCATTTCAGGTCCAACGCCAATAATGCGAAGCGGAATGCCGGCAAGGCGACACGCTTCGATGGCAAGGTCTATTCGCTTATACGGTACAAGCGCCGACACAATTAGGGCTGCTGGGCTCGCTTCCGTGGGAGCCGGATGAAAGAATACTGTGTCGACTGGTGGATACACCACTGCCGCGGGCCGATTATAGTAGCGCTGGATCCGACCTGCAACATGGTTGGAGATTGCTACGTAGCGGTCAACTCGACCAGCGGTGCCTGCATCCCATCGAGCTAGTTGACGAAATACTGGCCGCGCGAGAGCATTCGCGACTGGTCCGATTCGTTCAACACCGAAATAGACTTCGAATTGATCCCAAGCGTAGCGCATTGGTGTAAAGCAGTAGCAAAGATGGCGAGCCCGGCCAGGTTTTACGATTGACTTGGCCACGCAATGGCTAGTGCTGATTATGAGGTCGAAGCGATCGAAGTCGAACTGTTCGATGGCAATTGGGAAAATTGGCAGGTAATGGCGATAAAGTCGTCTACTGAATGGCATTTGTTGGACAAATGACACGTGAGGTTGTCGTTCTTCGAGCAATGATGAGACTGTTCCAGGATGATGAAGCAAGGTAAAGAGTTCAGCATTAGGATACAGTCGACAAAGCCCTTCAAGAGCGCGCTCCCCACCGCGCATGCCGGTTAACCAGTCGTGAACAAGAGCGACTCGGCTCTCATGGTTTAGTGGCGCCCGATTAAACTCAGGCATTGCCCATACCTGGTTTACCGGATGGGCGATTGTCGGAATGTGATGTTTCACGATAAATTTCTAGAATACGTTTAATAGATCGGTCCCAAGAAAACTGCCTGGCGCGTGTCCGGCCTTTGGTTACAAGCTGTTCCCTAAGAATATCGTCTTCTAAGACACGGCAAATCCCGCTAGCGATTTCATCTTGACTTTGCGGATCAACTAGAACTGCGGCGTCTCCGGTCACTTCTGGGAGGGAAGAAACGTTGGACGTAACAACTGCGGTCCCGCTGGCCATGGCTTCGAGGGGCGGTAATCCAAAACCTTCGTATAGTGAAGGAAAAACAAATGCTCGCGCGAGGTGATATAGGACTCTAAGTGTTTCATTGGGCACGAAGCCGAGGAAGCGAACAGAACGATGTAGCTGATATCGATGCACGGCTCGTCGCAATTTTGCGTAGCGAGTAATGTCGTCTCCGATAATTAATAGGGTGAGGTCGTCATGTCCAAGAGAGCGAACCTTGTAGAATGCATCGAGTAGTCGTTCTAGATTCTTATGTGGATGTACATTGCCTACATACAGTAGAAATGGCGCTTGCAGCTGATAACGTTCTCTGATCCGTTCTACGTTTTGATCAGGGGGCGGAACAAAGAAACAGTCATCGATCGCATTTGGTATTACAGTGATTTTATCGGCTGGGATGTCAAAAAAATTAAGGATGTCTAGTTTCGAGGCTTCTGAGACTGTAAGGACTCGATCTGATCGGTGGGTGGCCGTCCAAAGTGCGGCCCGGGCGTATCCATGGGCGAGTCGACTAGGTAGATACTGAGGGAATCTAAGGTGGATGCAATCATGAATTGTTACGATGGACCGGCAAGGGGTCAGAGCAGGTAATGTGTAGTGCGGTGCGTGAAAAAGATTAACACCTTCCCTCTGAAGTTGGAATGGGATGCGTATCTGTTCGCTGATTGAGTATGGACCCGCGGGTTGTGAAACTAGTCGAAAATTTTCCCCGAGATTAGCTGCAAAAGTCTGATCGCCTGGTTTGCACAATAATATATATTCAGTCGTGGAATCGAGCCGATGCAGATGTGTTACCAGGTTCCTGACGTAGGTTCCTATTCCATAGTCGTGTAACTTTCTAACGTCAATAGCGATACGCAAGGGCTCATTCCTTATTCGGGATAAGTGTATCAAAGCACCTATAAGGTTCTCCAAGGGCAGGTTGTCTCGACGTCGTCAGATGCGCCGGCAAAATCGAAGATAAGATCTCAAAATTGGCGCCCAAAACGGATGATGTTTGCCGTAAAAAGCTAACTGGCTCCGGCGGTAGGCTAAAGCGGTGGCTTTTGGCGCTGTCGCAGCCGACTGACCGCGTATGTGTTGAACTTCAGAAGCTGGGGTAAAGAGTATCCGGCGTTGCCGAGAACGGATTGCAGCACAAAAATCTACGTCTTCTATATACATAAAAAAACGTTTATCAATAAAACCAACTGCTTCGGCATCGACTCTGCGTACGAGTAGGCAGGCTCCGCTAACCCAATCAGGAAAATGAACGCGGTTTGCCCGATTCCTAATGAGGGAGGTCACGGGCGGAAATCCGTGACCATATAACCAGGTGAATATTTTCTGTTGAATTTGGTTAAAAGGTCCGAGCATCGGGCCCCATGACAACTCGACGGAACCTGCGCCATCCACGAGACGAGGTCCAGCGACAGCGCACTCATCATCGCTCATAAGGGCATCCACTAGACGGTCAAGCGCACCTTCAGGAACAACAGTATCGGGGTTCAGGAGTAATACCAGCGGTGCTTTGGTGTGAGCGAATCCAATGTTACAGCCTTCAGCAAAGCCAACATTCTCTAGTAATGGGAGGATTCGGACTTTTGGCCATTTTTCGTGCACAGAAACCACATTGTTATCATTTGAGGCGTTGTCCACGACAATAACCTCGTGTGGTCCTGATGGTGGATGGGCGTGCAATGAGAGTAAGCAGCGGTCCAAGTGATTTGCAGCGTTAAAACTGACGATGATGATGTCAAGCGCAGTCATACTGCTGCACTTTCGATGACGTCGAGGGTGAGTTCGGCCGTACGCTTCCAGGAATAGCGGTCTATTACGTGGTCGACTGCTTGGGAAGTACTATTTAGGCCTGTGATGATTGCATTGGCGATGCTGTCGAGATCCCCTGGGACTGCGTATATTGCGGCTTCACCGTATACCTCTCTGGCCACTTCTGTGTCGAGAACGACCAATGATTGGCCTGCTGCTAAGGCTTCTAGTGGCGGAAGGCCAAAGCCTTCGTATTCCGAAAGAAAGGCGAACACGCGCGCCCGGCCGTAAAAGCTGGTAAGGCGTTTGTCATCCACCCAACCATCGATAGACACTCGGTCGTCAATTCCAAGGCCCTTGCTAAGTTGTCCGAGATGTTCGAACGGGTAGGTTCGGTTACTTCCGATCACGGCTAGCCTAGCATCAGGTGCTCGTGTTAACACTCGAGTGAACGCAGAAAGAAGCCAGGGCAAGTGGCGGCGGGTAAAGATCGATCCGACAAAAAGTATCAAAGGTTCTTGGTGTTCTGGAGAGTTGGCCGAGGCCAAGTAATCATCTGCAGCCAGTGGGATCACAGTTATCCGTTCAGGTTGGACATTGAGCCAGTTAACGATTTCACTTTTTGAGAAGTTGGATATGGTTAAGATTCTGTCGGCGCGGGAGACTGCACGACTCGCAAGGTAGCGGCGGCGAAGGCCTTCCTTCCATCTAAACCACTCCGGACGTGCAAGAAATGACACGTCTGGGATAGTCACTACTATGGGACACTTAACTCTGAGTGGAGCAGAATAAGCTGGTGAAAAGAACACGTCTGGCTTTGCTGAGTTGACGGCAGGTGGAAGGGTTACTTGCTCCCACCAACTCCCTGTGGAACCAGGAACCACCTTGGTTCTAAATTGGCCACTATTTGCAGACAGAAGAGGAAGGAGTTGGTCTCCAGCTTCTGGCTTCCTAGGGAAATAAAGTGTGAATCTATGTGTCTTTCCGCGAGTTGAATCCGCCCACTTCTGACACAGGTTTGCTAAATAGCGTCCGATTCCGGTCGTATAGCCAAGCAACTCACGAGCGTCGATGCCTATGTGCATTAGCTGAGGCGGAGGTAAGCCTCATAATCCTCGGCGGTGGCGAACCGCAGTTTCATACGCATTAAGAAGGATGCGCGCCGACTTGTCCCAATTATAAGCCTGCGATTGAATGAGACCACGGGCTACGCACCTATCAGCGTATTCCCGATCATCCAGGATCCTGGCCATGGACGCTTCGATTGCACTTTCGTCCTCGGGGTCAACAAGAGTGCCGGCATCACCAACCGTCTCTGGTAAGGCGCCTCGGTTTGCGGCCACCACTGGGACTCCCACGGTCATTGCTTCGAGAGCAGGAAGGCCGAAGCCTTCATCCAGCGATGGTAGGACCACCATGCTGGCGCGGCGATAGAGCTTATAGCACTGGTCCCGAGAGACGTAGCCTAATACTCGAACCTTGTTATTAAGTTGCGATGCCTCGAGTTCTTTGAGCTCGTCTAATCCAGTCGGTGAGATTTGGCCAGCTAGAACGAGTTCTGGAGTGTCGGCGCGATGGTTAGCGAGCGAACGGTAAGCTCGCAATAATGTAGGGAGGTTCTTTCTTGGTTCGATCGAGCCAACGAAGAGAATATGTCCCTTATACGCTGGTGCACTACGTGGGGTCCAGGCTGGGGCACCATTGGTGCAAAGGATAATTCGCTCCATCGGAACCCCTAATTGTTTGCTTACGAGCGATGCTGTGTATTGGGAAGGCACAATTACACCATCTGCTCGCGTAGCGTGTTGTTCAGCTAAGGCTGGATAGTCGGAGCGTATCTCAGCTGATGTCTGGTCAGGATGGTTAAGGAAGTAAAGGTCGTGGATGGTGACGAAACACGCTGCTTGCCTTGAGGGGATCATGAGTGGATGCGGTGAATGGACCACGTCGTAATGTCCTGCTAGGAGTTCGATGGAGGGCCACTCTACGTTATGCCAAAGCCAGTTAAGGCAACGAACTGGAATACGTCGATCAACCACGTGCGCATTGTCTACGGTGTTTGGTGACAGCCGATGACGCAAGGAGCTTGAAAAAATAGTTACCGACACATCTCTACAGGAACCCTCTGCAGCGATTGCCCGGGAAAGGTTGTGAGTGTGTTCACCAACACCAGTAGGCTGGTGTAGTGCAGGGCGATAGTCGATGAGGATGCGCACGTTGGACTGCTTGAGGTCCTGAACTTCACTTGGTTGAGGAGAGCCAACCTCCGGGTGGTCCCGGACGGTTACCGATGATAGCAGAGACACCTTAAAGACAAAAGGTTTGAAGTACGCAACCCCTTATTAATCAATAGCTTGACTGGTTATGCAGCCAATGTTACCGTTGATTCTTTGTCGATTGGGATGAGCGACCGACTGTTTCGAGTGGTAGTCAGACGACGGAGGCTGTTCGAATGAAGATTACAGTGGTTGGCACTGGCTACGTGGGTCTAGTTGTAGGAGCTGGTCTTGCCGAACACGGCAACGATGTTGTGTGTGTTGACATCGACCCGAAGAAGGTTCGAACTCTTCAACGAGGAAAGATTCCAATATTCGAGCCTGGCCTTGAGGAGTTGGTGAAGCGAAATCGATCGGAAAAACGTTTAAGTTTTACCCTAGAGCTTACCAAAGCAGTTCGCCGATCAGCCGTCGTTTTCATCGCAGTTAGCACTCCCGAAGGGGAGAGTGGGAACGCGGATATCAAGCAGGTGTTCACAGCTGCCCGAGATATTGCTCGTGCGATATCAGGATTTACCGTAGTGGTGATAAAGAGCACGGTCCCTGTCGGTACCGCTATGCGAGTCAGAGAGATAATCGAACAGGAAACCAAGCACCCGTTTAGTGTCGTTAACAACCCCGAGTTTCTAAAGCAAGGTGCTGCAGTCGACGATTTCCTAAAACCGGCTCGGGTTGTAGTTGGAGCCGACGATTCTCGAGGTGCTGAGATTATGAAGAGGCTCTATGTGCCTCTCACACGTACTGGCGCTCCAATTCTCATCATGGATCACGCAAGTGCCGAACTCGCAAAGTATGCCGCAAATGCAATGTTGGCGACACGAGTGTCATTCATGAACGATATTGCAAACGTTGCCGAGCAGGTCGGTGCAAATATTGACAGCGTCCGGCAGGCGATAGCGACCGATCCTCGTATTGGTTCCGCGTTCTTGTTTCCAGGAGTCGGCTACGGTGGAAGTTGTTTTCCTAAGGATCTCAAGGCCTTGCAGAACACGGCCAGAGCTAGCGGCTACGACTCTAAGTTACTTGCCGCGGTAGAGGCTATTAATGATGGCCAGTGGGTACGATTCGTCGACAAGATTAGGGCGTACTTCGGTGCACTCACTGGAAAACAGTTCGGCGTGTGGGGATTAGCATTCAAGCCGCGTACTGACGATATGCGTGAGGCGCCCTCGGTTCCGATAATTAAACGGCTATTGGCTGAGGGTGCCACGGTGCAGGCGTACGATCCCCAGGCCGAGCAAGCCGCGCGACGTATATTTGGTTCAAACCTGTCGTATGTAAATCGGAGTTACGATGCGATAAAAGGGGTAGATGCTCTGTTGATCGTAACCGAATGGAATGAGTTTCGTGAACTTGATTTTGAGAAGGTGCGATCCTTAATGCGTAGTCCAGTGATTTTTGATGGCAGGAACCTATTCTCTCCTGAAGAGATGCGTGACCATGGCTTCGTTTATGTTTCTATTGGTCGGCAATCGTGAGTAATGTGCTGGTTGTTGGTGGTGCGGGATATATCGGCAGTCATGCGTGTCTGGCCCTGCGTGAGGCCGGGCATGAAGTGGTTGTATACGACAACCTTTCTACTGGGCATCGGGAGGCAGTCCTAGGTGGTGTGCTTGTTGATGGTGATGTCAGGGATGTTGAAAAACTCAAGGAAGCCTTGAGGAACTATAGAGTGGCGGTCGTGATGCATTTCGCGGCCCTTATTTCGGTGGCGGACTCGGTATCGAATCCAATTGCATACTACGGGGCCAATGTTGAAGGTACGCTGTCACTTCTCAGTGCAATGGTAGATGTGGGAGTTGAGGTGATGGTGTTTTCATCTACGGCTGCAGTGTACGGGAAGCCAGATTATTCGCCAATGTGTGAGGATCACCCGACTAGGCCACTGAATGCATACGGAGAAAGCAAGCTAGCAATTGAACGTGCTTTTCCTCACTATGAACGAGCTTACGGCCTCAAGATCAGCAAGTTGCGTTATTTCAATGCTAGCGGTGCCGACTCGAAAGGTCGTCTTGGAGAAGTGCATGATCCGGAAACTCATCTGATACCACGAGCGTTCAACGCAATACTAGGGGGGGCTCCACTTGAGATCTTTGGAGAGGAGTACTCAACCCCAGATGGAACCTGTCTGAGAGATTTCGTGCACGTCACAGATTTAGCGGATGCTCACGTCCGTGTGCTTAGGCACCTTCAAGATGGGGGCGAGTCAGGTGTTTACAACGTTGGAACGGGCAGTGCTTATTCAGTTAGGGAAGTTATTCAAATGGTTGAGAAGGTGACTGGTCAAAGGGTCCCCACCATAAGTTCTCCGCGACGCATTGGCGACCCGAGCTCCCTCCTGGCTGCAAGTGATCGCATTCAGAACGAGCTTGGTTGGATGCCGATACATTCGGATCTCCAGGATATCGTTGAGAGCGCTTGGCGGTGGCATCAAACTGGTTGGCACGGCAGTGCGACAGGAGATGCGGGGTGACACCGGTTCGACGCCTATGGCATTACGCATGGCCCTACCGCATTCGGTTACTTGCGGCACTAGTAGCCATGGGCGTGTTTGGAGCCGCTTCCGCTGGCCTGGCTTATTTAATTAAACCAATCTTCGACGATGTTCTGCCTAATCGTGAGCAGCTCGGTTTTGTGGTTGGCACGATGATTGGTTGTTACCTTCTTAAGGGCGCGAGCTCATACGTATCAACTTATCTAATGACCGGAGTGGGCCAGCGGGTAGTTCGCAATGTTCGGAATCAACTGTTTAGTCACATAGTTAATCAGTCGGCCGGATTCTTTTCATCTCGTATGACGGGGCGGCTTGTGTCACGCATCACAAACGATGTGAATCAGATTCAGCTAGCCGTGTCGGTAACTGTTGGCGATCTACTCAGGGAGTCGTTAGCACTGGTCGGTTATGGGGCCCTGCTGTTCTATATAGATTCTGGATTGGCTCTGGTCTGTTTGACCGGTGCCCCCGTAGTCATTTATCCGTTGGTTCGGCTAGGGCAGCGAGTTCGGAGAACCACTCGTCGAAGCCAAGAAGAAATGGAACATTTGCATCACATTTCAACTGAAGCATTCAGTGGCCATCGAATCGTTAAGGCGTTCAGCGCTGAATCACATGAGGTTGAGAGGTTTAAGAGTTCTTCGGAAAGCTTGTTCCGAACGAATATGAAGGTCATGGGTTCCATTGCGGCCCTACCACCGCTTATGGAGTTCCTGGGCGGGCTTTGCGTGGCTGGTGCTCTCTGGTACGGCAGTCGCGAAATCGTTGCGCTTCGTCTAACCTCCGGCGAGTTCGCATCTTTCATCGCTGCGCTACTTATGATGTATGGCCCGGTTAAAAAGCTAAGCAGGGTCACCGCTGGTCTTCAGCAAGCTTCTGTGTCTGCTCAGCGGATATTTGAAATACTCGATGTGCACACTGAAGTTGTGGACCGACCGTCAGCAAAACCCCTGGGTGAATTGCAGCAAAGTATTTCATTCAAGGACGTAGGGTTTTCCTATGAAGGTTCTGATGGTAACTCGGTGCTTCAAAATATCACCCTCACGGTGCAGCCCGGCCAGGTGGTTGCGTTTGTCGGGCTTAGTGGATCAGGCAAGACAACCCTCGTAAATCTTATAGCCCGCTTCTATGATGTCACTCAGGGCGCAATTTTGCTGGATGGCGTCGATATTCGTGATGGAACATTGAGGTCGTTGCGCGGGCAAATTGCGATGGTTACCCAGGACACCATTTTGTTCGACGGAACGATTGCGCAAAACATTGCCTATGGTTTCCGCGACGCCTCTCAAGATGCGATTGAGGAGGCTTCACGGATTGCGCATGCACATGAGTTTATTAGTGAACTGTCGAATGGTTACGAGACGCAAGTAGGGGAAGGAGCTCAGAGGTTATCAGGAGGCCAACGACAACGGCTTGCGATAGCCAGGGCCTTGCTTACCAACGCTCCTATTTTGATTCTTGATGAAGCCACCTCGGCACTCGATAGTGAGTCGGAGGAACTGGTTCAGAAGGCATTCACGCGTCTGCTCTCGAATCGCACGTCGTTCGTGATTGCCCATAGACTGTCAACGGTTCGACGAGCTGATGTCATTGTCGTATTGGATGCTGGGCGGATAGTTGAGACCGGACGACACGATGACCTTCTGCAGCGTGATGATGGAGTGTATAGAAAGCTTTATGACATGCAAATCTTTGATCGGCCGAGAGCACAGTCAGCGGAATGCGAGGATGTTGAAAGGTCAATGAGCGGAGTTGGTTATATGGCTAATGAGCACGCAGACCTTGGAGTCAAGAGAGATGATTAGGTCGATGACAGGTTTTGCCAGTGTTGACATTGAACACCCCATGGTAGCCCTGAGTGTGACTCTGCGAAGTGTAAATCATCGACATTTGGATCTACACGTTCGACTGCCGAGTCCACTACTAGCTCTGGAGTCTCGGCTACGTACACAGGTGCAGCAGCAACTCACTCGAGGACGAGTCGAGCTGAATGTAAGTGCGCAATTTGTCCAGCGAGGTGGCCTTGAGGTTGAGGTTAACGAGGCACTAGTCAAGAGATTAAGTGAAGCCCTTAATCGGGTGAGGGCGAGTGGTCTCTCAATTGCTGATTTGACCGCTGGTGACCTTCTGCATTTACCCCACGCCCTTGAATTCAAGGAGGCTGCTTCGGATGCTGACGTTGCATCACAGCCTGACGTTATAGAAGTTGTGACCGGGGCCGTGGCCCAAGCTCTTGATGAATTGATCACCATGCGGTCTACCGAGGGAGAGTTTCTGCTCGCTGACTTGGATTCAAGATGCGTTTTAGTCGGTAACCTCATCGCGAAACTCGAGATCTCTGCTGCTCACGCTAAGGGGGTGCTAGAGGCTCGACTCAGCGACCGTATTGAGGAATTGGTGGGAGAAATAGAAGTGGACCAGGGGGTGGTTGCCCAGGAAATTGTAAAATTTGTCGCTCGTTCAGATATTGATGAAGAGATTGTTCGATTGAAGGGACATCTAGTCCATTGGCGGACGATCGTGGATGATAATCTGGCTTGCGGACGGCGTTTGGATTTTCTGCTTCAAGAGATGAACCGTGAGATTAACACTATCGGTTCTAAGGCTGAAGGATTGGAGGTGTCGGAGTTAATTGTTTCAGCCAAGGCAGAGCTCGAGCGGCTTCGTGAACAGGTGCAAAATGTTGAATAAAGTTGAAGACAAGGCATAGCGTGCGCAAAGGTTCACTATTTGTAATCTCCGCTCCGTCGGGGACCGGTAAGACAAGCCTTGTTGAGCGCTTGGTCGAGTCGATGCCAACTGTGGTCAAGTCTCGTTCGTATACAGCGCGAAGTCCTCGACAGGGTGAAACGAGGGGCGTGGATTATAGCTTTGTTAGTCGTGCAGCCTTTGAAAAGATGGTCAATTGCGACGAATTTCTTGAATGGGCGAATGTTTTTGGAAATCTCTACGGCACGTCGAAGGCGGATATAGAAGAGAAGATGGCGGGTGGTCTAGATGTGGCCTTAGTTATTGATGTAAAAGGCGCGCGTCAAGTTCGTCTGAGATCGGCTAATGCCACAACCATTTTTATTCTTCCCCCTTCACCTTGCGTCCTCGAATCACGCCTTCGAAGCCGTAATCAGAATAGCGACCAGGAGATTCAGGAGCGCCTCAGCGTGGCGCGGGAAGAAGTGAAAGCATTTGATGAGTACGACTACGTGATTATCAATGACGATTTCGATGCAGCCCTCAGTCGCTTAAAGGCAATAGTAACTGGTTGCGGTGACACATCGCTGGAAGCTGGGTCCTATGTGGACGACATAGTCGCGACATTCGAGTTAAAGTAGAGTATGGCTTTTATCGCATTAGGAGTAACCGGTAGCGTTGCCGCCTACAAGGCGGTGGAGGTGGCGCGCGGGCTCCAAAAGAATGGCCACGATGTAACTGTCATTATGACAGCTGCAGCGGAACGGTTTATTGGCCCACTTACCTTTGAGGCGATCACGCGTCGAGATGTCATTACAGATCAGTTTGCAGAGGGCCTGAATACTTCTGTCGAGCATGTATCGATGGCGTCTGCGATTGACTCACTCGTCGTGGCTCCGGCGACGGCAAATATCATCGGTAAGTTTGCAAACGGTATTGCGGACGACTTCCTCACCTCTATGCATTTGGTGACCAGGGCACCAATATTAATGGCACCAGCAATGAACACAAATATGTGGGGTCATGTTGCAGTTGAGCGAAACCTGGAGGTGCTCCGCGGGAGAGGTGTCCGCTTCGTTGAGCCGACCGAGGGTAACTTAGCCTGCGGATGGACTGGTCCTGGTCGCCTTGCCGAGCCCTCAAGTATCGTCACTGCTGTAGAAGAAAGCCTGCGCCCACGCGGCTCGCTTCTTGGCCGACGCCTCTTGATCACGGCCGGTCCAACATATGAGGATCTTGATCCGGTAAGATTTTTGGGGAATCGTTCGACCGGGCGAATGGGGCGGGCCTTGGCCCAAGCGGCAACCCGAAGAGGAGCCCGAGTTATTCTGGTAGCCGGGCCTATCTCTTTGGAAATGCCTGCAGGTGTCGAGGTTGTTAAGGTGAGGTCAGCCTCCGAGATGTACCGGTCGGTTATGGAACGTAAGACTGAAGCAGACGCAATGATTTTGGCAGCGGCGGTCGCAGACTATACACCGACCAACGGTCCACGGAGCCAAAAGCTTTGCAAGGATCAGCACGTTGAGACGATAAAGCTTACCCGGACATTGGATATTTTGGCGGACCTGGGAGCTTGGCGAGCTTGGCAGTCGAGCCCTCTGCTTGTCGGATTTGCTGCTGAAACCGAAGAGATGCTTGTGCACGCTAGGGCAAAGTTGAAAGCGAAGAACGTCGATCTAATCGTTGCGAACAATGTGTCCCAGCCAGATACAGGTTTTGGCGTTGATACAAACGCAGTTACTCTTGTATCTCACGATGTTGAAACATCCGTGCCGTTGCAAACCAAGAACGAAATTGCCGAAGTAATTCTCGATCGTGTCGAGGAATTGTTACGGGGCCGAGAAGCCGAGGGTCCTCAGAAAGTGCTAAGTGAAACCGCACACCGTAACAGCGCATCTTAAGTACTTTGGCGAGCTTGGTGTAACTGGATTGAGCAAAGATCCGGTCTGGCGGGGTCGAGGTGCTCAAGCAAGGCAAAAGCCTACCGAAGTTGAAACCGAAGCTAGTGCGTTTGCAGGCACTGAGAGTCTTGAAGCTATACGGTCGGACTTGGGCGAATGCACCCGCTGCAAACTCTCAGGGTTAGGTCGCCAGCAGATTGTCTTTGGTATCGGAAACCCCAGTGCAAAGCTAATGTTCGTAGGCGAGGCTCCGGGTCGAGACGAGGATACGCAGGGAATTCCCTTCGTTGGACGAGCGGGGCAGTTACTGACCAAGATTATTGAGGCGATTGGACAATCTAGAGAATCGGTCTACATAGCGAATGTAATTAAGTGTCGTCCGCCACAGAATCGAAATCCCGAAGAGGATGAGGTGGAGACATGCGAGCCGTTTCTATTTCGTCAGATTGACGTGATTCGACCTAAGGTTATCGTAGCGTTGGGTGCGTTTGCGGCCAAAACGCTTCTAAGAATGGATGCGCCAATCTCCAAACTGCGAGGACGTGAGTACGAATATCGTGGCGCGACTCTTATCCCCACATTTCATCCTGCCTACCTGTTACGTAACTCTAAAGGTAAGCGAGAGGTGTGGGAAGATATGAAGAGGGTCCGTGGTCTTCTTGAAAGAGGACTTTAGCCCCAAGGCGTAACTGTCGGCCTTGCTCCGGTAATTGATATCCTGTAGCCGTGCCTCGTTTAGTGCAGGTGGCAGTTCCGGTTCCGTTACGTAACCTCCTAACGTATAGCGTTCCTGATGGGTTGCCGATGCCCCCAATTGGGTCTCGGGTTTCTGTGCCGCTAGGCCCGAGGACGATGATTGGTTACGTCATTCAGAATGACGTTCCGATTCAATCGGCTTCTGACCGAGCGATCAAAGACATTTTGAAACAGGTCGACGATCAGCCGTTTCTTCCTCAAGCCGTCATAGATCTTGCACTATGGGCGGCGGACTATTACCTGTGTGGACCGGGTCAGGTTTTGGAGGTCGGTTTACCGCAGGGTAGAAGGTTAGCTCCTCGGACGTATCGTCATTTCACTTTGACAGCCAAGGGGCGAAGCTATGCCTGCGTAGACCCTGGCAACCGGAGTCCGACAACAGCAAAGAGGCTTGGTCCCAAACAGCGTCTTGCGCTCGATGCATTGGGCAAAGTGGGCGAGGGGCTCAGTCAGAGCGATCTCAATGGATGCGGCGTCTCAGTGTCCACACTCAAACGTCTGGCCGATATGGAGCTTGTGAGGATAGCGAATAGGCCAATTGCTGGAGATGAATTGAATGCTGACCCTGTTACTTCGAAGACGGAGTTTCAACTGACGCCCGACCAGGAAGCGGCGTTGGTGCGGCTTTTGTCCATACTTTCTACGGAGCGTTTTCAAACCGCTCTTTTGCATGGCATCACCGGAAGTGGCAAAACTGAGATTTACCTTCGGCTCGCCAAGGCAGCATTACATTCTGGAAGACGGGTGCTGATTCTCGTTCCGGAAATCGGTTTGACTTCAGCGTCGGCTAAAGCATTTCGTGGTCTTTTTGGATCAAGGGTGGCTATTCAGCATAGTGGTCTGTCGGCTAGGGAGCGTCATGCTCAATGGTCCCGAATACGTGCGGGAGACGTGGATCTTGTGGTTGGTACCCGCTCTGCTGTTTTTACCCCGCTGGATAACATTGGACTGGTTGTTGTGGATGAGGAACACGATGGGTCCTATAAACAGGAGGAGACTCCAAGATATCACGGCCGTGATGTGGCAATCATGAGGGCGAAGCAGGCCGGAGCTCTTGTAGTGCTTGGGTCTGCAACACCGTCACTTGAGAGTTATCACCATGCGATTCGAGGTCGGTATGAGCTGATTGCTCTAACGACGAGAATCTCGGACCAAGGACTTCCAGCCATACAAATAATTGATATGAAGGAGGAGTTCGCCGAGCAAGGGGGAGAGATGGTGCTTAGCCGCGCATTAGCATCCGGGATGCGCGATCGGCTGGACCGTCATGAGCAAGTCATTATCTTGCTGAATCGAAGAGGATTTGCAGCATCGGTCTTTTGCCGCGAATGCGGTGGCACAGCGGAGTGCCCGAATTGTAGCGTGTCGCTAACGATACACCGAACAAGTGGGCGAGTTCGTTGTCACTATTGTGGCCATTCCCGATTGGTGCCAACTCGATGCCCGGTATGCCAAGGTGAATATCTTGAATTCTCTGGGCTTGGTACGGAACGTGTCGAACTTGAGGTGCAACGGCACTGTCCAAAAGCCAAGGTTGCCCGCATGGATCGAGATACCATGGCACATCGGGGAGCCGCGGATGAACTGCTGACACGATTCGGACGAGGCGAGATTGACATACTGGTTGGCACCCAGATGGTCGCGAAAGGGCACGATTTTCCTAAAGTGACCCTCGTAGGAGTGGTATCGGCAGATGTTGGCTTGGGCGTAGCTGATTTTCGTGCTGGAGAGCGGACTTTTCAATTACTTACGCAGGTCGCCGGACGGGCGGGTCGAGGATCTCGGCCCGGGGAAACGATTGTGCAGACAATAAATCCAACTCATTACAGCATCCAACATGCATGTTTGCAGAGCTACGATGCTTTTTATCGGGAGGAACTTCAATTTCGTCAGGTGATGCGCTATCCCCCAACTCTGGGATTGATTAACCTTATTGTGAGTGGCCCTAGTGAGTCTGCAGCAATGCGTGACGGGTTTCAGCTTGTGAAGGCACTTCAGTGCCGAGGTCACACAGGATGGATTCTTGGACCCGCTCCTGCACCTCTCAGTCGATTAAAAGGGCAACATCGCGTGCAAATCCTTGCGAAAGGAGTTCATCGCACTCGGCTAAGGGAGATTGTTGAAACCGCCCTCGACCAACTCCCTCGCATTCGCCGGCGAATTAGTGTTGACGTTGACCCTGTGTTTGTCAGATGAGTAGAGAGCGCAGGTTTTTAGTCACGATTGTGAATCATGGATACTCAACAAGGTCCAACGGTTCAAGTGGTGTCGGTGTAAAGCAGAGGATGAGTATGAGAAAGGCTACGAACGCGACGGCAAGTCTTCTCTGATCGAGTGGTAGGTCCTCGTCAAGTGTAGGAGGATGGCGAGGTCCGAAGGCAATCAGCATCACAGTAAGCAAGACGGTCCAGACGAGCCAACTCCTAGACCAGAAGGTCAGTAGGACGGTGATACAGAGCGTGCTGAATGTGATGAGCGTAGAGCGCTTTCCGAATACCGCGTAAGTAAGGTGGCCACCATCTAATTGACCGATCGGAAAGAGGTTGAGAGCAGTCGCGAGTAATCCGAACCATGCGGCGAAGGCCATCGGGTGGAGATTTACGGAGTAACCCTCTGGCACGGTGCCGAAAATTAACCATGAGGTGAATTGGAACAGAAGTGGTTCGCCCAAGGAAAGGCCAGAGAAGTCGCGGGGTAAGGGTGTCAGTCGGGAGAGACTCAGGCCAGCGACCAATGTGGGCACGGCCACGACAAAACCAGCTAACGGTCCTGCGACACCAATGTCGAAGAGGATTGGCTTGGTTTGGATTGGTCCTCGAATTCGTATGAACGCGCCGAGGGTGCCAGTAAGAAAAATCGGTGCCGGGATAAAGTAGGGTAACGTTGCGCTGACGCCGTAGTGCCGGCAGGTCAGGTAATGACCAAATTCGTGGGCGCCTAGAATTGAGAGAATCGTCATACTGTACCAGAGTCCCTGAGGGTGCAGTAGGGACTCGGGGTCTATGTCCCGGACCCCAAAATCTGAGATGAAAGCTTGGTAATGACAGCCCCCGACTAGAGTTGTCGTAGCAAATGTGCCGAGAAATAGGAGCAGATGGAGATAGGGGCGAGGTCGACGTCCCTGAACTAGTTCGACAGTAGTGGTATCGGCCGACTGTCCTGTTTCTCGGTCTGAATTGGTAGAGGAGTCTAGTGGAGGCGGAAAATTATCCCGAGGGGAGGTCAAGACGTGGTTGCCGGCGGTGAGACGCCGATGTTCTGTAAGTCCTTGCCTGGCTTGAATCGGATGGTTCGGCCAGGGGGAATTCGAACTTCCTTACCCGTACGAGGGTTTCTCCCGATACCGCGCTTGCGAGGCTTCACTTGGAAGACCCCGAAGCCGCGGAGTTCGATTCTTTCCCCTCTGCGCATCGATTTGCGCATTGCTTCGAACACGGCGTCAACTGCAACTTCGGCCTTTACCTTGGTGATTCCTGCAGTCGCCGAAACTTTGTTCACGATGTCTACTTTAATCATGACTTATGAACTCACCACAGTGTGTAACTATCATAAATATGGTGACTTACGCTGTCAAGTAAAGACCTAACTGTTCCTAATTGTAACCACTATTGCCATGACAACTAAACGGAGGGGAGTTCTTCCATCAGTCGTGATCGCTGGCCGACCGAATGTTGGTAAATCTACTCTTTTTAACCGGATTACAAGGTCGCGAAAGGCGATTGTGACGACAACGCCAGGAACCACCAGAGACCTTGTGGCCGAGGATGCAGAATGGCGTGGGGTCAGCTTTCGCCTAGTTGATTCCGGTGGGATGTTCGGTGCGAGTGATGATCCGTTAGAGCTCAAAGTGCTTGAGCGGGGGCAGCTTGGGATTGATTCTGCCGATGTGATTGTCTTTGTCGTGGACGCACGGGAAGGGCTGGTGCCGCCTGACCACGCAGTGGCCGATTTAGTGCGAAAGGTCGGAGTTCCAGTGGTTTTGGCGGTTAACAAGCTCGATGATCGGCGTGCACGAAACCGGAGTTTTGAGTTTCTTCAATTAGGTTTCGATCTGGTCATGGAAGTGTCCGCAGAGCACGGAACCGGAACCGGTGATCTTCTGGATGTACTAGTCCGATTGCTTCAGGACAAACATCCGTCTGGGAGCTCTATTAGTGGCTCTGGAGTTAAAACAACGGATGACCGAAAGGAGACCGCAGTGGCGATTGTCGGTCGACCGAATGTCGGAAAATCCTCACTGGTGAATCGATTGTTACGTGAGGAGCGGGTTATGGTCAGTGATCGCCCGGGTACGACTCGTGACGCTGTAGACGAATTGTTGGTCTGGCGTGGCCGTCATTTTCGTATCGTGGATACCGCCGGCATTCGGCGACCAGGTCGGGTCGCAAAGGGCGGCAAGATTGAGTCGGTGAGTGTAGTTGTGTCCAAACGAGCTATTGAACGGGCAGATGTTGCGGTGCTTCTTATTGATGCAAAAGAAGGGGTTGCCGACCAAGACGCTGCAATTATCGGGGCAGCTGATAAAGCTGGATGTGGTGTCATCGTTGCTGTGAATAAATGGGACCTTATGAAAGGGATTAGTGAAGAGGGAGTGCGTGAGTTCGATGAGCTAGCTAAACGTCAGATGAAGTTTATGGATTACGCACCCTTTTTGCATATTTCGGCGCTAACGGGTGAGCGTGTGCCGAGACTGCTTGAAGCTGTTGATAAGGTATCCGAGGCTAGGCAACACCGCATACCAACAGGCGAACTTAATAGATTCTTTCAGGAAGTGACTGCGACCCATCCTCCGGTGAGTCCTGACCGGAGAGAGGTTCGGATACTCTATTCGGTTCAATCGGCCGTGGCTCCACCGACCTTTGTCTGTTTCACGAATGTTGCTACCAGATTTCATTTTTCTTATGATCGCTTTCTTATAAATAGACTCCGGGATGCCTTCGGTTACGAGGGTTCACCGATTCGTTTGCATGTGAGGCGGCGTCAAAAGTAGCGTAGGTCTGCATGCTATACTGATCTCTGAGGCTTCGACAGTGGACGGTAGTAAATCAATCAGAATTCCCAGACGCCCTTCTTTTAGGTCTTCAGAGGTATGTCAAATCGCTGAAATTAAACCCTATGTCTTACGATCGTGGGAGCAAGAATTTAGCGACCTCGGTAAGGCTAAAGGAAGCGGGCCTCGCGTCTATCGCCGTTCCGATGTTGAACGAGTCCTTCGTATAAAGCAGTTAACTTTTCATGAAGGTCTGACTCTAGCAGGCGCGAGACGCCGTTTGGATGAAGAGCAGGGTCTTCTAAATGAAGGTGAAGAGAATGGTGCGGTGTCTGTTAAGGCTGCTTCTGCATTACACAAGAAGTTGACCGAGATAGAGACAGGCCTTCGCGGCATTCTTGAGATGCTTGATAAGGATGTAAGTAGTCCGGGGCGATCGAAGTCCACGAAGCGAAGCCGTCAAAAGACAACGAGTCGTCGGAAGGCTAAGACGGTCAAGCGAAAACGGACTCGGAGCTGAAACTATCGGGGTTATGGTTCCAATAGCGGGATGTGGCGCAGTTTGGTAGCGCACCTGACTGGGGGTCAGGGGGTCGCTGGTTCAAATCCAGTCATCCCGACCAAGTCTGGAAGGGCCAAGGCGGTTTTCCGCTCTGGCCTTTTTCCTTTATGGTTTGATGAATCGTCGCCAAGATAGGGCCAAGGCGGTCCAAACCAAGATGCCGCCAGCCAGTGAGGCTAGGCCGGCTACAGTCTGGCCAACAATTCCATACACCTCATCGGTGTGAGCGTATCGGAGCCAAATCCGACCAATATGGTCGCTAATCACTCCCAAAATCGTTCTTACGAAATTGTGATGTTTGCTAGGATCGTGCCCTTTTGCTATAGTGTATCTATCCGAGAGTGATTGTTATCCGGTTTGCCCCTCCACTACCATCAAGAGTCCTTAAGCCTTAATTCTTAGTATCAAAAAGTTGAAGCACTAGTGGCCGCTATTGAGCTGCTTAGGGGCACCTATTTCAAATGCAAAATAGAATCGCGGTCGTGTACGGAGCATTGAATTGAGAAGTTTTAGCGAACGATTAATCGGGGCTGCCAGGCTCGACGTGGCTGTCTACGAAGAGGTTGAAGCTGATACCAGTGCCACGGGTCAGGCCATTGGTGTCGTGTTGTTGTCCAGCGTGGCAGGAGGCCTTGGCGCGCCAGCCTTGGCTGGAGCGGGTGTTAGTGGGTTCGTGCTCGGCGGCATTGCTGCATTGATCGGTTGGGGCACTTGGGCCTTTCTTACCTACATCATTGGCACTCGAGTGCTCGCTGAACCACAAACGCGTGCAGATGTAGGTGAGCTACTGCGGACCACGGGCTTCGCCCAGGCGCCGGGAATTCTCCGTGCCTTTGGAGGCATTGCCGGGTTGGGGCCTATCCTGCTTACCATAGTTTCTATATGGATGCTTGTTGCGATGGTGATTGCCGTTCGTCAAGCCTTAGATTATTCGACAACTGGTCGGGCGGTGGGTGTATGTCTAATCGGCTGGTTTATTTCAATTGTCACCAGCTTGGTCCTGATGAGCTTCTTAGGCCTCGGGGCCACGGCGGAGTCATAGGATGGGCGTGAAGGGTAGTGCTTAAACCTGAGCGGTCATCATGTCAGAAATTGTGTTCCTTATTTACGAGGACCAAAACCATCGCGGCAGCTGACGCCGCTGACGCGTTGGATTTTTTATATTGGCGTCACACTAAGAATGAACGACTGGAGTATCAACATGAGTATGACCGGAACAGTAAAGTGGTTTAACGATAGCAAGGGTTTTGGTTTTTTAACGCGTGATGATGGGGAGAAGGACGTATTTGTTCATCATTCCGCTATTCAAGGTGAGGGATTCAAGAGCCTTCAGGAGGGCGAGAAGGTCGAATTCGATGTGGTTCAAGGCACGAAGGGACCCGCGGCGGAAAACGTTGTAAAGGTTGGCGGATAGTCCCAGCGCAAGGTGCTCCGTACTGCGCTCATCATGCTTTGGGCGAGAACATCGATGACACCTTCAGGCAGGCTTAACTTGCCGATGCACTGGCGATGAGAACACTCGTCGCCGGTGCCTCGGTTACTGAATGAGCAGGCCCGGGCGCGATGAGTGCCCGGGTTCTGTTATTTCTAGACCCCACCTCGAAGTTCGAAATGTACCTCCATAAGAGCTGAAATATCAGCTGGTAGTTCCGTTGCGCCAGTGGGGTATCCGTTTTGCTTAAGCAGGTAGCTCACAATATCTCTGTATTCTGAAAGCTTTAGGAATCCTGGATCATTCGGCGGCATGGTGCTCACCAATAACTGTAAAAGATCCCCAAGTGGGCGACCGGACCATTCTTGTTGGAACGCGGATCCTCGAAACTCACGAGTGCGATGGCAGGCTTCACAAGTCCTTTCGAAGCTTTGTTGGCCCCTAACTGCCTGATTGTTTGTGAAGACGCCATCGGAGACGGATCGGGCAATAGGTGGAGTGGTTGGGTTCAGAGAGACGACTGTTGATGGGGCTGACGCACATCCCACCATACAGATCAGAGTGGTGAGCGTGAATGGTGCTGTGAGGGCAAAACCTTTCGAGTTGGCGACAGACATTAAGGTGTGAATCTCTAGGGCCTGAAGCGAACGTATTTAACCAGTCGTTGCCTACCGACCTCCCCAGAATAAATGTTTCCCTCAAAGTCTACGCCGAGAAATTCTACTCCGGTGCCGGTTGGCGCTTCGGAATCAGGAATAAAGGAGGTGACCCAACCTGTTTGAACGTCGCCGATCCGAATCCCACGCTCCCAGCCAGGGTTCCACTGGTCATTTGACATACCATCACCAGCGTAGATGGCGCCGTGTGAATCGACGACGACCGTGCTGGGCCTACCGAACTGAGTCCACACGGCGAGGAGTGCACCTTCCTGATCAAAGATTTGCACGCGGTTGTTTCCCCGGTCTGCAACGATTATTCGGCCCTCGGAATCAATCGTTATGTCATGCGGGTCGTTAAATTTCCCCGGGTCGCCACTCCGTGCCTCAACGCCACCCCCCACTTCGAGAAGGAATTCACCGTCTTTTGAAAACTTCACAATCCGGTTGTTTCCCCCGCGGTGTCCATCACTGATCCATATCACGCCGCTGGGTGCAACGACGACACCAGCAGGTCCATTGAAGTGGTTAGGTCCGTAGCCTGAAACAGCCGCCTCGCCAAGAGTCATTACGACTTCGCCATCTTGGTCTAGTTTGAACACTTGATGTCCTAATCCGCGTTTCAATCCCTCGACTTCCCGTGCATCGCCTGCCGGTGCACCTTCAGTTACCCATAGATACCCTTCGTGATCGAGAAAGAAACCATGCGGAAAGGAGAACATGCCTGCACCGAAGCTCTTGACGACGTTACCATCGAGGTCGAATTTGAAGATAGCGTCCTGATCTGAATTGGCACAGTGATTTGCTCCGCATCTGGAGAGAATCCAGAGGTGCCTACCGTCTGGGTCAGGGAAAATACCACTTGGAACACCGAGCTTCCACCCGTTGGGCATTGACTCCCATCCGTGGACCGCATGATATGGATTATTCGCGACCGATTGGGCTTTCAGTTGAGTGACGCCAATGGTGGTGAATCCCACAATGCAAAGCGCTAAGAAGAGCGTAGTGTGACTATGCCGCAACATAACTATCTCCTTTTTACTCAAGGAAGGCGAAGGGCTACGAGCGACCCTGGCTGGTTTCGTCCTGCAATCTGTACGACAATGTGTTGTCGCTCATTATGCATGTAGGTCATCATTCCGTACTGGCCAGAAGCTGGCAATTCGACTGCGCCAAGTCGTGCACCGGTTGACTTATCGATTGCTCGGAGTAAGGGCTGGCCAGCAGTGCCTTCAGCATGAATTAATAGACTTGCCGTAACCATCGTCACCGGATGCGATGTTACACCGGTATTTGGTAGCGGAACGTCTTTGAGGGCGGGGTGATTCGTGATTCGATCAGGTGTATCTCCATTAGGAATCCACCACAAATGTTCACCCGTGTTCATGTCAATGGCCGTGATTCGACTATACGGAGGCTTAAAGATTGGTAGTCCTTGTGGGCCACGAAAGTTTCCCCTGTTAATAACTGCATAATCCGAGATGGTCTTGCCCGTGGTCTTTGGATCGTCTGGCTCGTCAATCTCATGCCCTGGGACAATATTTTCAGACCGACATCCAGTCAATGAGCCAACGTAGAGGATACCGGTCTCAGGGTCGGCCGAGGTCGGGCCGAAGATGTTGGTTGCGCCGCTTGGGCAACTAACAAACGAACGGAGCCCTGATGGGTGTCCAGTTTGTATCGGAGGATTAAAGATTGGTCCAATCCGATAGTTCTTAATGATCTCTAGTGCTTCTTGGCGAAGTTCGGGAGTGAAGTCGATGAGGTCGGATTCAGTTAGGCCTTGCATGTCATAGGCCAATGGCCAGGTTGGAAAGGGTTGAGTGGGGGAGAGCTGTTCGCCTGGCACTTCTGATCTGGGCACTTCTCGTTCCTCGATTGGCCAAATCGGTTCTCCGGTCTCTCGGTCAAAAGTGTAAGCCCAACCCTGTTTCGTAGTCTGCACAACGATGGGTTTTGACTGTCCATCGACGGTGACGTTCAAGAGTACTGGGGCTGTAGGATTATCGAAGTTCCAGATGTCATGGTGAACTAATTGATAGTGCCAGACCCGATGGCCCGTTCTAACGTCTAGGGCGAGAAGGCTTGTGCCAAACAGATTGTCTCCTGGGCGAAATCCACCGTAAAAGTCGATTGTCGGCGGATTGGTTGGGATATAGACGATGCCCCGGTCCGGATCGGCTGACATCGGAGCCCATGAGGACACGTCACCTACCGTCTGCCAGGCGTCGTTTTCCCAGGTGTCGTGCCCAAATTCTCCCGGACGAGGAATCACGTGAAACTTCCACAGGTGTTCTCCCGTACGGGCATCGTAGGCCAGAATGTCACCGGGGATATTCTCGATACGAGTTTGGTAGTAGCCCTGCTCGTGAACATTACTTACGATGATTACTCCGTTGACCACAATTGGCGGTGACGAACTGCTCAGATTGCCAAGTTCGCGGGGAATTCCATGATCGGGATCGTAGGTGTAACCAGAATCAAGCCATGGAGCCCAGTCCGCTACGAGGTCCGGAAGCAGGTCCACGACGCCGCCCTCTGGAAAACCAGCTAACGGGACTGCCTGTCCCCAGTCCTCTAGGTGGCGGCCGGTTTTCGCGTCGAGTGCGTGAAGAAAGAACGCTGGGCTGCTAGCGAAGATGACTCCTCGACCATCGACCTCTCCATAGGCAACACCCTTACCGTAATTATTTCGCATGCCTCGGTCGTAACGTGTGGTGTGTGGTTCGCGGTAGGTCCACACCGTCTCCCCGGTGGCAGGGTCAACTGCGGCGATGGTTCGACGCTGCCCAGCAACGGTATACAGAAGGCCATCAACATAAATCGGAGTCGATCGAAACACGTAGTCAACACTGGGACCGAAGTTATCCCCGCGCCATATCCAGGCGACCTCGAGGTCTTCAAAGTTGCTAGCGTCGACCTGATCGAGCGGTGAATATCGAGTGTGTGCTGCATCTCCACCGATGTAGCGCCAGTCCCCTGCAATAGGGTCCTGGCTCTGAGCCACGGCTAGGTTCGCTGTTCCACAAAAAAGAATCAGAATGAGCAGCCAGGAGGTAATGATTTTCTGTTGTATTACAACAGCAGTTGACTTCATGATCATCGTCGGTCCTTCATCATCTTACGATTCACGGTGCGATCCTGTCGGCCAGAATTATACTCGGGCGCAGCCTACTTCAACATTTCGGGGGGTGGGATTCTGTCTAGTAACGTTAATCCTCGTCCCGGATCGATTCGGACAATAGTGTAGGTAATGGATTCTGGGATGTCTGAAAAATAGTGTGGCGTGCCAGCAGGGATAATAATGATGTCACCCTTGTTTACCTGGCGAACCATCCCACCTTCCATGCCAGTGCCCGTCGAGCCGGGTCCCGACAACATGCGTCTCAGAGCCGTGTTCTCACGAGCTCGCGGTGCGATGAGTCGGCCGCCGGTTACCAGTGTTGCTGAGCCCTCAACGATGCTGTAGACCTCGGTCACTTCGCTGTGAATCGTACCCGCCACCACGTTTGCTGACGGGCCTCGCCCAACAATCGCTACGCCAACATGGTATCCACCAGCATCGATGGTACGCATGGGTGAGTCAGTTATTCCTTGGGCGACTGCGATATCTAGAGTTTCTTGAAGCTCGGAGTTTGTTACGGTCACGGCAGGAATTGATACTGAGCTGACTTGCGCGATTAGAACTAGAAATGCAAGCAGGTTCACCATGTCACTCTCCTTTTATCGAGCCGGTAACACACAATCTGCGTCGTCCATCCCTTGACGCTTTACATCGGCGACCTGAAGTTCAACTAGGCTCAGCCAATACAGGCAAATACGCTACACTTGAAAGATGTCTGAGCGAACTCTTAATAGAAGTCTTCAACGACGAACCGATGCGACGATGGTAATTTGTTGATACCGTCTTTCTTTCGCAGTCTAGCCAGTATGATAGCCCGAATGCCATCAATCTGTTGGATCCAGCAATTACTCCGTTCAGTTCTGGTGTTCTGCATACTGATTCTAGTAAACGCGCCTCTCTTGGCGCGGCAAATCGATCCTCAAAGGTCTGGACCTACTAAGAGTTCGGCGTCTAAACCGGAGAGACGGTCCCTGAATGAAGAACAGGGTCGCGTTGTTGCTGAAGACGACCGGCTTCGTGTGAAGGTCCGTTTCATGGCCGCATATGGCCATGATTCAGCACAGGCATCATTAGGACTCGAGAAGCAAGGACGGGTTGGGTACGCCATTGTCAACCTCTCAGGCAGTATTAGCGAACGATTGTCGTATGTATTTGAAATTAATCCGATAACGGAAACGAGCGCATTGCCTGCGTGCGGTGAGAAAAACTTTTTCTTTCCAAATAGTCCAGATGCAATCGGGCCAACCGTTGGTTGCGATCCAGATGGACGAACGCGTGTTGACGACTATCGGTTTCTTGCGCTTGACCTAGTTAACCAGCAGGGAGCACTGCGTCAGGCCTACCTTTCATATGAACCGAGTTTCACCAAAGTTAAATTTGGGCGCTTTATGCTGCCGATTGGCTTTCATTGGGAAGATGCAGGCTCGTTTACTTCAAAAGATGCGACCCATATACAGCGCATTAATGCTGAATCAAATTTCGGCACTGTAATTTCACTGGTGGCTGGTGAAGATAGTGGTCGCGATACCCCTCTAGCCACGCTTAACCTGGCTGGGTTCTTAGGCGATGGTAATCGACAGTCTGATTACGACTATTTCTATTTTCTGAATCCAGATTTGGACACAAATTCTGCCTTAACGGTATTACTTTCTGGTGCCTTTGCCCCGTATCCGGGAATTGAGGTGCGTGGTGCTGTTAAGCGAGGGTTCAGCGGCTCCAAAGTGGAACGTTTACCAAACTACTTTGCGAGTAAACGACATGACTCGGCCGTGGTGCTCTCAGCTCGCTATTCTCCTGTTAGGTTTTTAACCGCCTTTGGTGAGTGGGCAAATTACACGTGGGGCCCAACAGAGACTTCAGCGCAGATGTTAGGCTTCGGTACCGCGCCAATTAAGAAATCAGGCTATTACGGGGGGATTGATAGTTTTATCCCGGTAACGGAGAACTTGAAGATCGGCACGGTGATCACACGTGAGGAGTTATCAAGAGATGATTCCTTGATTAAATATCTTTCTGAACAAGAACTCCTTAAGGTGTCAATGGGTAAGAAGGAACGCTCAACGGTATTTCGCATGTATGCGGATTTTGGTGAAGTTGTAACCTTGGCGTTTTATCGTAATTTAATGTCGAATCCATTCCCCTGGGTCTCAGGCATTGATCCAATTGACGGACCCCGAGCTTTTACCGGCCGAGGCACCGATAAGTGGGGACTTGTCGTCAGATTCAATCTGGAGTGAGGTTGGGGCGCAACGACCTTTATGTAGCGAGCGTTCGGGCTAATTGTTTTGTGAGGGCCCTCTTGGCTGCTGAGATCACTTTTATCGCTGGGAGAGTTCTAAGGCAGCGAAAATCCCCAGGTTCACAGTGTCGTTGATCGCAAGGGCGACACGGTAACTCCCCAACGTCGACTGACTCTGTAATTAGAGCAGGACTCCTCCACGGTGAGGACCTTGTGGCCAGTGTTGGCCCATAGATACCCACAATAGGTGTTGTGGTGGTCGCGGCTATATGAAGGGGACCGCTGTCGCCGCCAATGAACAAAGCTGCCCTAATAATCAGTGACTGCAATTCAGCTACACCAAAGTGATCTGCTGAAGTTACCAACGGCGTAGCCCTTCCAGTTCTTGCGTGTACTTCAGTGATAATCTGATTCGTTGTAGACGGATCGGACGGGTCAGAAGTCACAACGAATCGCAGCTCTGGGTCAAAGGCGGCAAGGTTGACGATTGTTTCTATGAAGAATTCAATGGGCCATTGCCGGAAGGGAGTACCGACTCTCACATGAATGACTACGAAACCTTTTGTTTTGTCACGTACTAAACGTCGACAAGCGATCGTTTTACGGATTAGTTCAGCAGTGATCAGTTTTTTATAAACCGAGAGTGCCGTTTCTATATTTCCGTTCATTTCAACGGGATCGCGTTCTGGGTCAGGCCTTGCGGCGAGGCTCTTGTCGAGGGAAGAGAGTAGGTCCCACTGATTCATAACCGAGTGACGTGGCTCTGTTTGGACTGGTCTTCTGACGAGATGTGTATATGGCCAACGTCTGTAGGGCATCGAATATCCGATTCGAGTCTGAGCGCGGGTTACCCAGGTCAACCAGTTCCCGCGCGGCCCTCCATGAAAATCAATGACTGCGTCAAAGCGTGCGGCGCGAAGTCTTTGCGCAAGTTGTAAGTCGTATATTAGGCGTCGAAATCCCCGAGGTCGCTCGGCGATGATCAGTTTTGTGAGGTGTTGGTTCTCGGATAAGACAGGGGCAGCGGCACGTTCAACAAGGTAGACCAGTTCAGCGTCTGGAAACCGTTGCCTTAGTGCTCGAATAGCCGGGGTTGTAAAGACTACATCGCCAATAAGACGTAAACGAATTAGGAGAATCTTCACAGCTCGATCGTGGTGCGAATCGATTTCTATATGTTCATTGAGATTGTGTTAAGCCAGTCTCGATAGGACCCGAAGGAAATGATCGATGTCGTCTTGATTATTAAACATTCCAACACTTGCACGAATTTGTGTTTCCTTTTCGCGAAAAGAGACACTAATGTTCTCTTCGTCAAGAACGCGTCGGATGAGTCCAGGGTCGAGGCCGTGATCGAAACTGGTAATACAGGATGGATTATTGGCAGGAGTAAACATGCTGTAGCCCAATTTGGCGATACCATTTCGAAGAGTCTGAGCCAGTGCCACGGTGTGCGCCTCGATGCGACTCAGTCCAACCTGGTTAATGTAGCCAAGTGCAGCATTTAATTGTGCAACAGCACCGTAGATGAGTCCTGCGTACTCGTATTTTTCGGCTGAAGTCTTTAGCTCAAAATTATAATTCGGCAGTGACCTGGAAACTTGATTGTGTCCGAATCTGTCTGGTGTGATGCGGTCAAGATGTTCTTCGCGAACGAAGAAGGGAGCAGCTCCCCAGCTCGCGAGTAGATACTTATACGAGTTGGCGCAGACAAAATCCGCTCCGGTTTCACGAAGGTTGGTCGGAAAAGAGCCCAAGGCTTGAATTCCGTCTGCAAAGAGAAATCCCCCGTTGGCATGGATAAGCTCTGCTAGGGCAGGAAGATTGTGTCGGTATCCATTACGATTGGAAACCCAGGCTACTGAAATGAGACGAGTACGTGCATCAGTCCTCGATTCGAAGTCTTGAATTCGGGAGCGACCATTCGTATGCGGAACGATACGCAGTTCGATGCCCTTTGCCTGTTCTAGCCAACGGTATAGGACGAATGAGGTAATAAAGTGTAGTTCGTCAATGACGACGTTATCGCCAGCCTTTAGATCGATGGCGCTGGTTACGATATTTTCTGCGTCACTCGTCGAGAAAAGAAGAGCCACTTCGTCTCTGGTAGCGCCAAATAGTTCAGCGAACTTCACGCGCGTAGCTTCCTTTATCTCCATGGAAATGCCGAGACCCTTCGCAGGCGTTAGCTGTTGTTCATTGGCATATTTAATGGCGGCCTCATGGACGACACGTGGAAAGGGCCCTACGTAAGAGGTATTCAGATATGTCTGATTCTGGGTAACAGCAAAATCATCTCGGATACCTAGTGGATTTCTTTTAATAGACATTGTCGAATTCATTTTCGGGGATGATAAAGGTGTTAGTCCTAAAGCGCCTGTAGTCTTTAGAAAGTGGCGACGGTCAACATTAGTCATGGCATTTCCCTGTCGAGTTTGCGTTGAAGGTTACTTAGAACGCCGCAAAAAAATTCGTCAGCCACGAAGCTCAAAAAGGTGATTTGTCCAGCGGTCCTATGACTGTGAGTAGCACGTCAACAATCACGCCGAACTGATAACGATTACGAATCCAATTGTATACAATTTAAATTTGATTGTGTTCAGTGGCTTGGACAATGCCCTCGAAATGCTACCTACTCTATTCCGCAGGTTTTCATGACTACGCTAGACTGTCAGTTAGAGGGACAAGGTTGGAGACCGTGAGGCGTAATGTGGATTTGAGAGTTAGTTGGTCATATAGATATTGATATTGAGGGTGATTTGGGCATGTTATCAATCGGAGTGGCCCTGCGAGGCAAGAGACGGAAGTTTGTTTTTATTGGTGTTTTCCTTGCGGGTTGCATCATTACCGGAGTTCTTTCGAGGGCTCCGATACTTACTTGGCTAGGAGGACAGCTGATACGGAGCGATAACCTTGAGCAATCTGACGCGATTGTCATTCTGTCCGGGGGTGAGTTTGCTGAACGGGAGATTGAGGGCGCCGATCTATATCGGGCAGGATTTGCTCCCAGAGTAGCGATTTCTGTAGGTCGAGAGGCTCCAGGAGCAAAAGAGTTGGCACGGCGAGGGGTTGGTCTTTCTGATCTCTTGGAAATCCGCCTTTACCATCTCGAAGGCTTAGGCGTGCCTCGGTCAGCGATCTCCTTACTTCCTGGGCGAGCCAGCTCCACTCGAGACGAAGCCGTTATGGCCGCAGAATGGTCCGAGGCGAATGATGTCACGAGTCTCATCGTCGTTACTTCGGCGTATCACACCGCTCGAGCTGGGTTTATCTTTGAACGGATATTCGATCGTCAGCCTGTGAGAATATCGCTTCGCCCGTCTGGCGCCGATGATTTCAGAGCTGATTCATGGTGGAAAGAGCGGACGACCTTGCGTAACGGAATTTTTGAGCTGCAGCGGACGCTGTTCTATTGGTTAGCGTATTAGAGTTCCTGCTTGGATGTAGTGTTCAGGCAGGATCATCACGGTCTGCACGATATCGAGCCACGCGCATCGCTATGTCTGGTTTAGATGTATCGATGGAACCTTGCAGTAAGGCTCCATCATCCATCACAACATCGGTTGCTATGAGTTCACCTTGAACTTGTGCGGTCCGTCGAAGCTCGGCCAACCTCTCGACTGTTAGGGTTCCAATTACTCGACCAAGAACCGTAATTGTTTTAGCGAAAATCCTACCCTCAATACTTCCGTGAGGACCGATCGCAACTCCATGGTCAGGCGCGCTGACCGTGCCTTCAAAGGTTCCGTTAATGATCACGTGTTCGTGAGCGTACAACTCGCCTTTGATCGTAACTGTTTCCCCCACCGACGTGACCATTTCGGCCTTTGGAGTATCTAAGGGGAGGGTAGCAGGAGGCTCGAAGCGTGCCACGTTACCCTCGGCGACTTTTCTAGGCATGAAGCTTAGTCCCAATCTATATATTTGGAGCGGGAGACGGGGATCGAACCCGCGACCAACGGCTTGGGAAGCCGTGACTCTACCACTGAGCTACTCCCGCTGGTGTTCAAACCCCAATTGTAACAGAGGTAGCGCTAGCATCTCAGCTACCCGTCAGTGTCACCCAGCTCGAATTAGTGATAACACTTCATCCCGCTTGTCGGCCATCAGGTTGGGCGTGTTGGCTTCCAAGTTCAATCTCAATAAGGGTTCAGTGTTGGAGCCGCGGAGGTTAAAGTGCCAGTCAGGATATTCAATAGACAGTCCGTCAATCCGATGCTGGATGGCATCTGAATAACAGGCTGAAATCTGATCGAGTTTAGTTGGAATTATCGACATGTCCTTAACAGTCGTATTGATTTCGCCAGAAATAAAATAGCGCGATCGTAGTGGAGTCAGAAGCTCAGTCAGGGATACCTCATGTTTTGACAGCAGTTCGAGAATTAGTAACGCTGGAATAAGCCCATTGTCCGCGAAAGCATTGTCTCGAAAGTAGTAGTGGCCTGTAACTTCACCGCCGAAAATAGAATTTGTTTCGCGCATCCGCTTCTTAAAAAAGGCATGCCCAACACGATTGATTAACGGCTTGCCCTGATGACGAGCGACGGTGTTAGGTACCGCGTGACTTGCTCGAACGTCGTAAATTATGGTTGCCCCTGGATGCTTCAGTAGAAAAGCTTCGGCTAGCAGAGTTGTTACGAAGTCGCCCGGCACAAAGTGACCATTCTCATCAACGAAAAAGCAACGGTCCGCGTCTCCATCCCACGCGATTCCCAAATCGGCTTGGGAGTCTACAACCGTGGATACGAGATGTTTTCGGTTTGCTTCGATAAGTGGATTGGCTTCGTGGTGCGGAAATGAGCCGTCGATTTCGAAGCACAGCCGTGTTGTCTGGCAAGGGAGTGAATCGAAAATACTCGGAGCCGCTAACCCCGCCATTCCGCTACCTGCGTCGAGTACAAGTCGAAACGGCTTTATGATTGAAGTATCGATAAAGGAGAGAACGTGAGAGACATACTGATCGAGTAGTTGTGCCTGGGAGAGAGTGCCGCGTGCTGAGGTGGGAGACGGAATATTGTGCCGAATAACCATATCTCTAATGCTGGTAATTCCCTCATCTCCGCTGAGTGCTGACGCTTGCCGGCCCACCAGTTTGATGCCGTTATATTCCTTCGGATTATGGGAGGCAGTGATCATTGCTCCGCCATCGTGTTTGTCATGACTGACACCGTAGTAAAGCATGTCAGTGCTCGCCAAGCCGTAATCAACAATATCGGCGCCCTGAGTTCTTGCTCCCTCGATGAATGCGGCGGCTAGACTGTTTGACGATAGACGCATGTCTCGGGCGACAGCCAGGCGTTTCGCATTCAGATAGGTTACGAAGGCTTGGCCAACCAGTTCAGCCACAGACTCGTCGAACTCGTCAGGGTAAATCCCTCTGACGTCGTAGGCCTTAAAGATGGATGAAGTGACACTCATGGCATTAATCCGCAGTGCTCGATGGGTCGGGGACTACGGCTTTGTCCCCCAGGGTAACTCCGGAGATGACGGCGTTGGGAGCGATGTAGCACCCCTGGCCTAGCACTACGTCGCTTAACGAAGCCTGCTCTCCAATGGCGCAGGATGGCCAAAGTATGGAGGTTTCAACGTTGACGCTACTCCCGACTTCGCACTTACGGCCCAGCACGGTGTAGGCTCCTATCCGCGCACCCGTCTTGACCACAACTTCTTCATCGATGAAGCAGGGACCCTCAAGTGCTACGCCGTCTTCGATCTTCGCGGAAGCGGCCACGACAACGGCGCCTTTTGGTCTTGACCTAAAGGGTTCGGCAGGGAACCTGCCGTCCATGATGTCACGATGGACTTGCCGGTAACTTCTCGGGGTCCCGATATCAATCCAGTAGCCAGTGGACACGTAGGCCACAAACCGCTCTCCGTCATCAACCAGCGACGGGAAAAAGCTTCGTTCAATAGACCAGGGGGTATCTTTTGGAATTCGATGAAGGATCGACGGCTCAATTACGTAGACCCCGGCATTGATAGTGTTGCAGGTAAGCTTCTGATTGCCAGGTTTTTCTATGAAGCGTTTCACATTGGCGTCTTGATCGACTTCAACGAGACCGTAGGCTGAAGGATTCTCGACAGGCTTGAGGACGATGGTGGCGTTAGCTCCACGAGTCCTGTGAAATTGGAGTACGGCCTTCAGATCGAGCTCGGCAAGGACGTCACCGTTAAAAATGATCACGGTGTCGTCTAAGAACTCCAATGCAAACCGAATCGCGCCGGCTGTCCCCATTGGCTGAGGTTCAACGAGATACCGAATCTTGAGTCCCAGGTTCGGCAGGCTGTCGATAAGTTCTTCGATTTGATCAGGCTGATAGTTCAAGCTCAATATTACTTCATCAACTGAGCCGACACGCCTGAGTAGATCCAGCTGGTATAGAAGAAAAGGCCTATTTAATATCGGCACAATCGGTTTTGGCATGTTCGAGGTCAAAGGTCGTAAACGTGTACCCTTGCCTCCGGCCAGGAGAATTGCTTTCATCGTAGTTTCAGACTGATGGAGAAATGCGTGGTTTTGACCTTAAGTTGGTCTTGTTGCGAGTGGTGAAGAAGTCTAAAATGAGGCCACCTTGACGGTGCTTTCAAGCTTATGAACTTACCTAATTCGCTTACGCTAGGACGCATATTCCTAATTCCACTGTTAGTGGTCGTCCTCCTAACCAGGTTCGAAGGGCGCATGATTTTTGGCGTTCGCAAGGAGTTAATCGGCACGGTTATATTTCTGTTGGCTGCCTGTACTGACTGGCTCGATGGATATCTTGCCAGGCGCCGTGGTCAGGTTACCGAACTTGGTCAATTAATGGATCCCCTGGCCGACAAGTTGCTCATCACGGCGGCTTTCGTGTCGCTAGTTGCCTTAGACCTAGCCCCTGCATGGATGGTGGCCATCATTCTTGGACGAGAACTCGGGGTTACTGTATTGCGGAGCATCGCATACTCGAGGGGTATAACCATAGTTGCGTCACCCCTCGGCAAGATCAAAATGGTGTCCGAAGTTATTGCGATCGTACTGCTGACTTTGGGGCGGGATTATCTGCAGGAATTCTTTGTGTTGGGGCAGATAGCGTTGTGGGTGGTGTTGGTAACCGCGTTGGTGTCGGCGCTTGATTATTACCGCAGGTTTCATGAAAAGTTAAGTTCACGAGGCGCAGAACTCACGGCCGATACCGACCGCCAGGCTCGCAGTGAGTGACGATGTTTATCGTTTACCTTCCTGACTTTCAAGTTCAGCTATTCTTCTCCGCGCCGGCTCCAAATATGCACTTTGTTCGAAATCATCAACTAATTGATTGAAATACGGTAAGGCTTCATCTCCTTGACCGATTATTGCGAGTGATTCGCCAAGTACGAAGTAAACAGCATCCCGAGCGGTGTATCCAGGGTCCTCGGCCAACACCGCTCGCATGCGTTGTATTGCCCCTGGATACCAGCCTCCGTTGAAATAGAATTCACCAACACGAAAATCAGCCTCGCTAAGACGATCTCGCGCTGTCCTGTGCCATTTACGGGCCTCGTCTATGAGGTCACTGTCCGGGTATAGTTCAAAAAACAGATCGAAGGCTTCGATGGCCATTTTCGTTGATGTCTGATCACGGTCGGAAGCCAACATGCCCTCAGAATATGTAATGCCTATCTTGAATTGTGCGTAGGCCGCACGTGGATGAGTTGGGTAAAACCTGAGGAATTCCTCGAATTCGTTTACGGCTTGGATTAGTGATGAAAGACCTCCGTTGCCCAGAAGGGAGTCGCCGATAGCAAGTTTCGCGTCAAAACGATAAGGGCTTTGTGGGTATACATCCACGAGGCGACGAAACACAGTTTGTGCTTTGTCCCAATTTTCATCTTCGAACAGGGCGGAGCCGTGTTCGAATAGGTAACGATCTGGCTCTGGTGTGCCTGGAGGTAATGCCGCTGGATCTGGAACAGTGCAGGCCATGCCACTCGTCAAGAGGAGGGCGACAGCTATAGAAGTTAACGGCGCCTGCTCATTAGAAACGATCGTTGACCTCATGAACTGAACCCGTTGTGCCTAGACAGCCATTCGTACTGAGCTCGTAGGCCATCCGGCAATGCTACGGTTGGATCGAAGCCCAGGTCACTTCGTGCCAAAGTGATATCGGCGTAAGTGTCACGCATGTCTCCACTTTGGGTTGCATCCCGGTTGATCTCAAGGGAGCTATCAGTAATCTTGGCAATAAGTTCGATTACTTGATTCATCGACACGCGAGAGCCGCCTCCCACATTGTACACGCGGCCGGGAATTCCGGCAGTTGCTGCGGCCATGGTGGCCGTGACGATGTCGTCTACGAAGGTAAAATCTCGAGTCTGCTGTCCGTCACCATATAGGTGGACCGGTGTCCCATCTATTGCAGCCTTAAGAAAGCGATGGAATGCCATGTCCGGACGTTGACGGGGTCCGTAGACGGTAAAGTAGCGTAGAGCTACGGCCGGGACATCGTGGTTGAGATGGTAGAGCAAACATAGTTGCTCTCCCGCGAGCTTGGTTACACCATAAGGTGAAACGGGCCGAGGTAAAGCGTCCTCACGCATTGGTAGGTCTACTTGGTTGCCGTAGACAGAAGAGCTTGAGGCGTAGACGAAGCGTTCGATCGGCTGATGAACGCATGCGTCAAGAAGTGCTTGAGTGACGTCAATATTGAGCGACGTGCAGATGCTAAAGTCCTGCCCCCAGCTCCGACGGACTCCAGCTTGAGCTGCGAGGTGAAAGACGTGGGTCACGCCCTTGAGTAAATCCGCAACATTACAATTAAGCAGGTTTAGTTCAGTAAAGTGAAATCTCGATTTAGAAAGGAGTCTTGAGAGGTTATCTTCCTTAACTGATCGATGGTAATAATCGGTAAAACAGTCAACGCCGATTACATCAGTGTCGCGGGCGATGAGCATCTCCGCTAGACTTGAGCCTATAAAACCAGCAACCCCAGTTACTAGTGCTCTCATGCGAACACCGAGGAAAGTTGTTCTGGCAAGCGACAGGGTCGTCTTTGTACGTTGATTGCTGCGTGCACTGTCCGACCAATCGCGCTAGCCTCTCCGTCGAGCCAGCGAATTTCGTAGTTGAAGCAAACTCGAGTCGGTGAGAGTAGTTCCCCGCGAGTAATCACTTCGAGTTCATCATCGTATCTGCACGGTTTTCGATACTCACAGTGGGCCTCAATGACAGGAAGTAAAACCCCAGTCGCTTCCATCTGGCGATAGCTCCACCCGATTGTCCTCAGAAGATCCGTGCGGCCAATTTCAAACCAAACTAGATAATTCGCATGATACACAACGCCCATCTTGTCGGTCTCTGAGTAGCGTACTCGAATAAGTGAAGTCGAAGACCGCACCCCTATTTTGGCTCCCTGATAGCTCGTACGTTGGTTGCTGCCCTTAAAGCGCGTGTGGCTTTAGTAGGATCGTCTTGGCCAAAAATCGCTGAGCCAGCTACTAGGATGTTCGCCCCGGCAGCCACAAGTTCGCCGGCGTTGCTCAAATCTACTCCTCCGTCGACCGAAATCGGTGCTGGATTACCCACGCTTTCTAGCAAGACTCTCATGGCTCGGACTTTCTCGATGCTACTGGGTATGAATCGTTGTCCTCCGAATCCCGGATTTACAGACATGACTAAAACCACGTCGACTTCGGAGGCAACAGTTTCGAGAGCCGTGACCGGGGTTGAGGGATTAAGTGCAGCTCCAGCGAGAAGACCCAGTTTCTTAATTGAAGTCAGCGCCTGGCTAAGATTGGGTTGTGCTTCCACGTGAATAGAAAGAGTGTTGGCTCCGGCTTTTGCGAAAGCCTCAAGATGCCGATACGGGTCTTCAATCATTAAGTGGACATCCAACGGAACCCGTGCGGTTCGCTTTATAGAACTTATAACTGGGGGTCCAATTGATAAGTTGGGCACGAAATGACCATCCATCACATCCACATGTATGGCATCGGCACCACCTTGCTCTACGGCGTGAACAGCTCTACCCAATTCCGCGAAGTCAGCCGAAAGAATTGAAGGAGCGATTTGGACGCTCACCGGCTCACCTCAAGGGAAATTGGTTCACCAGGGGTGATTTGAAAACCTGCTTGGGGATATTGACGAAGGACAATACCGGGGGGCACGTTTGGATATGGGTGATCTCCGACGACTGTAATTCGAAATCCTTGTTCTCGTAAAATGTCGGCCGCTCCTGTGCCGTCGGCGCCGATTAGGTCAGGCATCACATAGGTAACGGTTCGCTCGCCTCGGTTTACAAGTAACGACACTGATGTGCTGCGAGTGTCTGGCGGCGGTTCTTGGGCAAGCACTGTGCTCCGGGGGTATCGACCTGACCGTATTTCGGCGACGCTTACGAGTTCCAGGCTGTCCGCTTGGACTCTTAATTGGGCACTGCGCTCGGTTTGACCAACTAAAGCGGGAATCTGACTGGGCCGAGAGCCACCGCTTAACCAAACTCTAACAGTTCGTTGTCGGCGGGTTGTTGATCCAGCCGGGGGCTGTTGTAGAATCACGCTCCCGGCAGGGATAGAAGGGTGTAACCGCGGCGCTGGATCAACACGTACTAGAAGTCCCAACTCTTCGAGAGTTGCAGTAGCCGTTGCAATTGGTTGACCGGCTAGGTCGGGAACGGATACTTCCTGTGATCGAAGTGCGACACGCAAACCGGCGGCGGCGAAAAGGAAGTAAGTCGCCACCATTGCGCCGGTCACTAGGAGGGCCTTCCCAACGCCCAGCACGTTACGCGTCAGGGTCATCAAATCACTGACGGTAGCACAAGTCCTTGCTGTTCACAAGATTCTGGCCCTTAGGTGCGCTTGAAAGAAGCCGCGAAAAAGGCATCTAGCCGGTGCAAGTGAGGATAGCTTCTGAGATATCCGGCCTCGTTGAGAATTGGACCGAAATGAGAAGTCTCATCGAGGGTCCGAAGATCTTCAGCGTGGAATTTGGTCTCTGAATCGAGAAAGTTTTCTACGACTCGTTCATTCTCCTCTGGCTCACCGGAACACGTAGCGTACACTAGACGCCCTCCGGATCGCACCGTGGTGGCTGCAACACGAAGCATTTTGATTTGGCGGTCAGCCATACGCTGAATGTCGTTGAGTTGTCTGCGCCATCGAATATCTGGATCACGTTGCACGGTACCTAGGCCGCTGCAGGGAACATCGACAAGGACGCGATCGAAGATAGTGCCAAATGGGGCGTTGCGAGAAAGATCATGGGCGACCGGCTTCACAACAGAAGCGCCGAGTCGAGTGACAGTGTGAGCCAGTAGATTGAGTCGAGTCTGACTAAAGTCTCCCGCCACTAGAGTTCCCTGATTTGCCATAGCCGAAGCTAGAGCAAGGGTCTTGCCTCCTGGTGCAGCGCATGCGTCCAGAATGGTCATGCCAGGCTCTGCTTGAACAAGCGGAGGAATAAGTTGGGAGGCTTCGGCTTGGACGAAGAAGTCGTAACTTGAGGTCAAATCCGGCAAAAATTGCTTACCAGACGCAATGCTTAAACCATCACGCCCATAGCGTAGAGGCTCCGCGACAATGGAGTTTTCACGAAACCGCGACACCAGTGCTGCAGATGTTGTGTGTAAAGTGTTAGCTCGAAGGGTAAGACTGGCGGGTTCGTTGTTGAACTTAGTCCATGCCAGCGTTGCTGAATAACCATAGCGGGCGAGCCACCGTTCAACTAGCCAGTCCGGGTGGGAATGGCTAATGCTAATAAATTGAAGCGCCCTCTGCCGGAGATGGGTTGGCCAGCCTGAGAATTGCACTTCAGAAACAGCCGCGAGTTCCGACTCCTTCGGTTCCTCTGGTAAAGGAAGATTGGGTAATGCCCTTAGGAGGGCTCTCAGCACAGCGTTTGTTAGTCCTGCTGCACGGTTGGGGCCTTCGGTTCGTGTGATGTTTACTGCGTCGTTGACGACAGCTGACGGAGGAACGCGGTCAAGGTGTAGTAGTTGATAAATGCTGATCCGAAGTACATCACGCACAACAGGGTCAAGTTTAATTAGAGGGCGATCAGCAAAGTGTACGATCAGATAATCCAGTGCGTTAAGCCACCGAAGGGTTCCAGTTACGATCTCATTGAGTAAAGCCCGATCCCGCCGATCTGGCACATCGGTTCTGACACTGTAAAGTGAATCTGGAAGAGCGACGGAGCGTTGGATCACAGCCCGGAGGGCTCGAAAGGCGGCCATTCGGGCTGGAGCGATCATATCCTTGTTGGGGATTCAAAAGCTGAACCAACGGTTACTGGATGGCCAGCCAAAAAAGACTGAACTTCCATAACGCGACGTCCAGACGGCTGAATTTCTAGGATTTCGAGTGTCGTACTTCCACCTGAAGCAACAACGAGCCGACTGCCTTCAGTTTCGAGAATCTCTCCAGGTCGTCCCTTTGAAGGTTGTGCTATCACCGCTGTGCGGTGGATAGCGTAGCGAACTCCCCCAAGATATGTGAAGGCTTGGGGCCAGGGATGCATTGCGCGAACTTGGTTATGAATCGTGGGGGCGTCACTCTTCCAATCGATGCGACCATCGTTCTTCGTGAGCCGAGGTGCATAGGTTGCAACCGAGTTGTCTTGTGGCGCTTCGACCAAGGTTCCGCTCCCAATGTTGCCGAGGTTGTCCCTTAGAAGGGAGGCTCCGAGCGGGGCAAGGGCACTTGCAAGGTCTGAGGCTGTGTCAGTGGGGCGAATCGCCTGTTGTGCTTGAGCAAGAATTGGACCGGAATCAAGCTTGGAATTCATCCTTATCAAAGTGACTCCCGTGACCTCATTTCCATCGAGCACAGCTCGTTGAATCGGAGCTGCGCCACGATAGGCGGGTAGTAGGGAAGCGTGTAAATTAACGAAACCATGTGTTGGGATTTCAAGTAGGTTGTCGGGAACGAGCTTGCCATAGGCCACAACGACCCCAAGTTCTAGCTGGAGGGTTCGCATTTGATCTAGAAAAACTGGGTCGTTGAGAGCTTCTGGCGTCAGGACTGGAATATTGTTTCCTAGAGCTATAATTTTTATTGGTGACGCTGAGGGTCGTTGACCTCTACCACGCGGACGATCAGGTTGGGTGATCACCGTGACCACCTCGCACGGAGATTCTATGAGTGCGACGAGTGTCGGAACCGCAAACTCTGGTGTACCAAAGAAGGCGATTCTCACCATTTTCTGTTCCGCCGAAGTTTGGCGATTCGACGCATGATTAGTTCTCGCTTAATCCCACGGAGGCGATCAACAAAGAGGGTGCCGTTTAGATGGTCCATTTCGTGCTGAAAGGCACGTGCAAGAAGGTCCTCGCCTTCGATCTTTTGAGTTCTGCCATTCTGATCTAGGCCGGATACAACGACCTGTTTCCGCCGCTCCACAACCGCACTGAACCCGGGAAGGCTCAGGCAGCCCTCTTCCTCGGTTATTAATGTGTCATCGCTACAGGTCTCAAAGCTGGGATTAACCATTGCAATTAGTTCCGTTGGTTTTTCTCCCACAGAAATGTCGATAACAAAGATCCGCAATCCTACTCCCACCTGGGGAGCTGCCAAGCCGACTCCGGGTGCAGCGTACATAGTTTTAATCATGTCGTCGATTAATGCCCGTATTTCCTCGGTTATCGCCCTTACAGGAGCCGCTGGCGCATGAAGCCCCGAATCACCGTACTTAAGGATCGGGCGAATCATAGAAACCCTTACGGCTTGGTGTGGCTAGCCCGTTCGATTGCTAGAAGGGTTATTAAGTCGAGACCGGCTGAGCGTGGTGGAAGCGGACAGATGACGGGTGACCTCGTTTATGGAATCGCCTCCAAACTTCTCTAAAAAAGCATCAGCCAAGACCAAGGAAATCATCGCTTCAGCCACAACCGAAGCAGCCGGAACGGCGCACACATCGCTTCGTTCCACTGTCGCTGGAGCCTCGGTCATAGTAGATATGTCTACAGAGCGAAGGGGTTTCATAAGAGTTGAAATCGGCTTCATGTAACCCAAAATACGAAGATCCTCGCCGTTTGTCACGCCGCCTTCGAGTCCCCCTGCATTGTTCGTTGGGCGGACGACGCCGTATTTACTGCCATCATTCTCTGCAGGGTGACTTGGCAAAACGATCTCATCGTGCACTTGGGATCCAGGCAGTGCAGACACACCCGGCCCAAGACCTATTCCCACAGCCTTGATGGCAGGTATGGACATGATGGCTTGGGCCAAACGCCCATCAAGCTTCCGATCCCACTGGACGTAGCTTCCGAGTCCAAGTGGGAGTCCGTGAACGATTACCTCGAACCTGCCACCGGCTGTGTCCCCAGCCTCGCGAGCAGCATCAATTGCGGCAACCATCGCTGTTTCGGTTTTTGGATCAACGCAACGAAGGGTTGCGTCCTCCGGTATTTCACGTACCCGGTCGAAGGGGACCATGGTTTCGGAGATCTCAACTCCGGCGATAGCGGTGACATGACTTGCGATCTCAATATTGAATAGCTCCAGTAACTGTCGAGCGACCGAACCCGCCGCAACGCGCGCGGCCGTTTCACGTGCACTAGCACGCTCTAGGACGTCTCGAATGTCAGTCCGGTCAAATTTGATGGTTCCTGCGAGATCGGCATGGCCAGGACGAGGACGTGAGACCGGAGGCTTACGATCGCCCTCGGTCGACTCGGATTCCGTTGCGCTGACCTGCATTGTCCTTTCCCAATTGGGCCAGTCCTTGTTGTTAACAAGAAGCGCGATCGGACCGCCAATTGTTTGACCGTCGCGTACGCCGGATAAGATTTCGGCTTGATCAGATTCAATCTGCATTCGTTGGCCGCGACCATAGCCCTTCTGGCGTCGGCGCATTTGATGTGTGATCGCATCAAAATTAATCGTCAGGCCAGCGGGAATTCCTTCAAGTATTGCCACGAGTCCTCGACCGTGCGATTCGCCTGCTGTAAGAAAACGTAACATGCTACCTATATTGTACACGAAGCATTTGGCGCGATTTCAAATGAGGAAGGTCAATCATTAAGAGCAGTTCCTTTGAATGCTACTCTGGGGAAATCTTCCACGAAATACAGAAAATGGAAGAAGGCGCGGGCTCCGATATTTCAGAGCTTAGTTTGTGGTTAACTAACCAAACATCAGGTTTACGATCGCAACGGCGGCCAGGATTCCTGCGATGTCAGCTAGTAAGCATGCCGGGAGTGCGTGTCGGGTTCTAACGATTCCGACTGCACCAAAGTAGACTGCGAGGGTGTAAAAGGTTGTTTCAGTGCTACCTTGGAAGGTGCTTACCATATAGCCGACAAGTGAATCGGGCCCGTGGGTGTTCATGGCTTCGGCCATCACGCCGAAGGCGCCAGAGCCAGTAAGTGGGCGGAGTACTGCCATTGGTAGGGCTTCGGCCGGCATGCCGATTAGACTGGTAAAGGGAGTTAATAACAGGGCCAGCCATTCGATGCCTCCTGCGGCTCGAAGCATCCCAATGGCTACGAGGATGGCAACGAGATAAGGGATTATCCGAAGAGCTACGTCGAAACCTTGCTTCGCGCCTGCGACGAGTGATTCGTAAACTCGCACTCCACGTTGCCACCCATATAGCGTCAATCCGGCAACAAGAGCGGGTAGCATCCAAAACGAAAGGGTGCTGCGTACAAGGGTTACGAAATCATCGTCCGGGTTAAGCTCCTGATTAGGGGAGAAGAAGTTCCAGCTGCTCGAATTCAGATATCGCACGAGGAATGCGAAGAAGACAAACCAGAAAATCCAGACGGCCCGGCGTCGCAGGGCAGTCGGCTTAATCGATTCTTCGGCTTCAACCAGTCTGTCTCCGATGGTTGAAGGTGCTGAGGTAATTGTGTCTGGCTCGGTGTTTCGGTAGCGAGGGAGTTTACAAAGGAGGGTCGCAGCCAGAATGCCGACCAAGGTGGCGGTTCCGCTGGCAACCCAGGTTGGAAAGAGAATGCCAGCTGCATCATTAGAGCCAAGGGATGCGCGGAGTCCAATTACCCCAGTTGGTAGTATGGCTAGGCCGGCGGTATTAATGGCGAGAAAAAGAACCATTGCATTACTAGCTGTTCCCTTCTCACTATTTAGAGCATCCAGCTGTTCCATGGCACGGATGCCGAACGGAGTTGCTGCGTTACCGAGTCCCAGCATGTTTGCGGATATATTGAGAATCATTGCGCTCATGGCGGGATGGTCGGTGGGTATTCCAGGAAAAAGGCGTTTCATTACTGGTCCAAGGGCGCTGGCCAAGCGACGCATCAGGCCCCCGTCTTCTGCTACTCGCATTAAACCCAAAAAGAATGCCATTACCCCGACAAGGCCGATCGCAAGTTTTACGGCGTCTCGGGCCGAGTCGATAAGGGCCTGAGTCACTGCCTCCATTCTTCCGGTTGCGGCCGCCAGAAGAACAGAGGTAACGACAACAACAACGAACAGTCCATTCAGCATTTGGGATGTTCCAGTTGGCTCTTAGCGTTCAAGATTAGCCAGAGTTTGGGAGGAGCTTGAAGTGTTATTCATGGCATCCGTGGCTCGTACCACTAGGCGTTCAGGTGTTTGATCGCTAGATGAAAACACCTCGAAGCTCTCGAGACGTGAATCGGCTATTCCGTCAATGGGATAGACCACTTCCCACAGATTTTCGTCGAAGGAAAACTCAACACGTTCGATAATCGAATGAGCATCCTGTACCGTGAACGAGATCGAGGTTCCATTCGACCCGATCTGTGCTGGATTAATGTTGATGCGAGGAGAGGTATTATCGATATCAAAGACACTGGTAGACCTGCGTCCGGTAAGGGTTGTTTGGGGAGAGTTCGATCGAGCGTCTGAAGCTTCGACCATTGCAAGGTACCGGCCATCTGGAACAGATACGGTATCCCAAACGAAAATTGGATCGGTTAGGCCGGCTATCAAGCGGGTCCAGGTTCTAGTGTCCTCTGCACGATAGTGAACTGAATATTCAAGCCGATCGTTGTCGGCATCCTCAGCAGTCCAGCCGAATGTTTGCAAGCCCTTACGGTAGACTCGTCGACCTAGAGTCGGTTGTCCAGGTTGAGTTCTCGCCTCAGACTCTATGCGAGTAGGGAGTGCATTATTTGTGGAGGCGGGGTCAAAACCAGCGAGGTCCATTTCTGTGCCCGCAAAGGTTTCCTGAAAAGCTGTTCCAGCTGGGTGTTGGGTAATCGATGTGACCATTGGGGCAACATTCCTAGGAAGGTATGAGGCTGTGACAGACGTTAAGACCGGTGTAGTGGTGCCTCGTTTCAGCACTGCCCGCCATTGCAAGTAGCGGGCTTTTGGGCTGGTAATTACCTGACCGCTGGAAATGTTATAGCTTTCGGACCAATCGCTCCACATTTCGTCTGGGTCGTCAGTGTTTCCTGATCTGGTGGATAACTCGACCTGACTTCCCGATGGCTCGCTAGAGGTCCAGCGGATAGTGCCCCAAGTGGCGATTGTTCTGGCGTCGCGTACGTCAGAGAAATAAGTTCCTTCCGCGGCCACTGAATCGGACAGCGCGAACAGTTTTCCTGGATTGGCTGTTCCAAAGTGAAGACGCCTCCCAGGAGCGTAGGTCATTGTTGTTATTTGACTGGCGGCAACACGGGTGATTAGGGTAGCGGTTGCGGGCTCGCCGACTAGGCGATAGATTCGGCCATTTGGTCCAGTTCCAACAATTAGGCCGTCCGTGTCATCGATGAGAAGGTCGTAGGGTACGTCACTTGGGGATTGCCAGATCACGTCCCAAACGCCATCTGATTTTACTCGTAGAACAGCTCCACCAGCAGTCGGTGTTATTCGAAAGCCATTAGCGGTATCAGTGACTTCTGCCCGAACCACTGCAGTTGGTTGTATAGACTGTGAATCTAGTGCTGATTGGGCAATGTTCTGTTCCCCACGAACGCCAGCCAAATAGAGGGTTCCATCATTGGCAATCCGCAGGGATCGGAGTTCGCTAAACTCTGAATCGAGGAGGACAAAACCTCTGCGATCACTGTCGATCCGAAGCAGGCGCCCTGGTGACTCCGTGCCAGCAAGAAGTCGACCCTGGGAATCAAAAGCAAGTGACAGCACGTTAGTGGTGTGTGTGTTATAGAACGGCGCCGTTGTACCGTCGTTCTCGATTCGGTAGATGACTCCTTGGGTTCCTGTTGCTACATACAGGGCGTCATCTGGCCCTAGGACCATTGACCAAATGTAGGTCTCCTCAAGATCGACCAAGGTAGTTGATTCACCGTTAGCCTGGACTTCATACACCTTTCCATTCGGACTAGTGCCCACATAAAGCCCTCCTTCGGGTCGGCGAGCCAACGCGTGGACCTCGGACTCAATGGCATCGAAAAAAATTGACGAGTCTCCATCGGCTCCTATTTCGTAGACCCGGCCCTCGTCCCCGGTTGCAATCCAGAATCCGTCAGAACCGTTCGATACTACTGACCAAACAAACGGTGCTGGCGATTCGTGGATAAGGCCTGTTTCTGGCGAGAGGGTGATTTGACCAGATTCATCGACTGACAAGTGTTCTAGCTCGCCTTGTAATAGTTCCGACTGGGTTGAAACGTGCCAAAAGGTCGGGGAGGCAGCTACGAGCAAGCCTGCGGGTAGTAAAACGAAAAGTGCAGCGAATGCTTTTCTAAAAAACAGAGAGCGATATCCACAGAAACATTTCATGATTATTGTGAGTCGAGGTTGAGAGTAAGTATACGAAAACCAGAGACCGCCTCTTGGATGTCCACTTCCCACTCGCCAAGGTTCACCTGTTGTAGCGACATAACTGCTCCTCGACTTCGGTCAGCCTGATATACCGCAAGCGCCGAGGCCGGCAGGGCTGCGAGTGGTTCTCCGGCATGAAGTAGCCCTGGGTGGGCGCCAAGTAGGCGCACATAGAGCCGGTTATTGCGATAGGTATTGTTTAAGGCTCGGATTAGTTGACTAAGATTTCTGGGTCGGGTCGCACCTATTGTGCGTTGCTGCTCAATCTGGGCCAGGTCCACGCCACTTGCTACAAGAAGGGATGCCGTGGCTGGTGCGTTGGCAGGAATTCTAAGCGGCAGGCTATGGGTTTCTTCTACACCGCGGTTAGTCCGAGTAACAATCCTCAGGGTAGTGTCTAGGGCTGGGCGTACACGAACGGTATCAAGCCAGACCCGTTCAATGGTCGCAGTGCTGGTTTCCTCGGAGGACACAATCTCAAGGCTAAGACTGTTGAGGGAGATTGGACCAAACGTGTTTTGAACAAGGAAAGTGATTGGTGTTAATACAGATGTCGCGGCTGCGAGCGCTGGTGCGATTCCTGAAAACACATCATTAAACGTGAGCGGCGTATGATTTTGAAAAGTCGCGGTACCGGACACGGTAAACGTAGCAGCCCCGGCATCACGCTCGTAGGCTCGTAGTGTGTTGAGAACGGTAACGAAGGTCAAAAGTGGCGTCAGGGCCTGATCGTCAACAATGTTGAAGTGAAGGTTTTGAGTGGGTCGACTACTATCAATAGGCCTAAGAGTAATTTCGATCGGAATTCGTCGAGGCGTTGTGCCGAGTGTTCCCGCAATGCCAGTTAGGCGGTCTTGTTGGAACGTACCTATTGCCTCGCCAACGGACGCAATTTTGCTCGATGACATTAGGCTGGGCAAAAGGGTGTGAACGTGCGCACGGTTCATTAAAAATTCTACGGGGCCAAGATTCTGGAACTGATGGCCGAACGCATATACACGGTCTTCGTCTATCATTGTTACGGTGCCGGTGCCGGCTAATGACAGGTCACCATCGATCAGCGTGACACTAACAGCGTCGCCCGGCCGTAGCGGAGTACTTGCCAAAGAGGTGTTCGCTTCTTGTGAGCCGCCAAGTACTGGTGTCATTCCCGTGCCTTCAAGGGCTGAGCTAAGTAGTCCAGTTACATGAGCGTCAAAGCCACTCATATTTAGCGGCGTCCCAATGGGACGGAGCATGGTGCCTGCATGCCGAACTGAGGAGAGTTGTCCTTGCGCTAGTAATGCGTCTCTAGAATGCAGGGTGTAGCTGGATATTCGATGTAGAGTTCCGCGAAATATTTCCAGCAATCGTTCTGGTGACATCGGCAGGTGAAGAGCCACGGAGTTCATAGGGGCACGGCGTGTTGGGAACGATACGGCGTCAACCATTTCCTTAATTGGGGTTATCCCGGCAATGGCTTCGGTCGTGAAGGAGCCAAGCGCGTAGGAGACTGCGCCAATCAGTTGCCCCTCTATATAAACGGGGCTTCCGCTCATTCCCTGAATAACGCCAGTATCACTTAGAGGTCCACCTGAAAGGCGCGCTAGGATTAAGTTACGCTTTGGTCCATTGATGTTATGCAGAATGCCTAGGATCTGAGCCTCGAATTCCTCGGGCTCGGTGCCTTCAAAGACCGTCATTCCAACGCCGATCATGCCAGCGCGTATCTCTTCTAGGGCCATAACCGTCTGGCCGGAGGCACCTGAGGCGGAGGCGGAGGAAATGAGCAGGATTAGACTGCTGACGATAAAAGTTTTCATAGTGAGAATGGAGGCTTCAGAATTCTGACAACGACCACTTATAGCCAAGGAAATGATTGACAGTCAAGGAGAAAAGGTTAGCTTTTGAAACATAAGAGGCAGTTTACTCGAACAATTTGACAACCTATAATCCCTTTTATATCATTGATTTAGCTCGTTTACTGTAATCGATTTCAAAAAGGGTGTTCGGGTTCTCCGGTGTTCAATGTTAGACTGAGATTTCCAAATATGTCTGACAAAAAGGTTGGTTCTGTCTCCGCGCTTAGCTGGTTCTGGTTTATCTATTTTAGCAGCCTGTCTGAGGAGGCGGCCGTGTAGGGCTAATTGCCACACAGTTACTAATTTAGGAGAACCCCTAAGCCTCTTCAGCCCAATTGGTTGAAGGGGTTTTTTTGTTGGTATTTAGATTTAGATCCAAATTCATATGGCTCAATCCCAAGTATGCGTGACCGTGAGGGCAACCACGACCGATCAGCTGAGACGGCGCCGAGATGCCGCAGTTGAAGCAGACCTTGTTGAGTTACGAGTCGATGGGGTCGAAGACCTGGATGTCTCAGGTGCCCTGAAGGGGCGTTCGAAACCAGCCATTGTGACTTGTCGAACGGTACAGGACGGTGGGAGTTTTGATGGCGGGGAGGAGGCTCGACGGCGCATCATCGCTGAAGCCCTCAAATGTGGGGCCGAATATGTCGATATTGAATGGAATGGATCGCCAGACCCAAGGATTACCAAACATAGGAACCGAATTGTTTTGTCTAGTCACGATTTCTCGGGGCGACCTAGTGATCTCGCTGATCGCTATTTTGCGATGCGGGCAACAGGAGTCGCTGTCGTCAAACTCGCTGTGAAAGCTAAATCGTTAATGGATCTCGTACCGCTGGCTGATTTGGGATGCCGTGCGAGGCGTGACGGTGAGCAAGCCGTCATAATCGGAATGGGAGGACCTGGGGTAGCTTCGCGTATTTTGGCCGATCGTTTCGGTGCATGCTGGAGTTATGCAGGTGATGCTGCTCCAGGGCAAGTGGACCCGGACCGGTTGATTCGGGAATTTAGGTTTCGCGAGTTGTCGGATTCGACCGAAGTGTATGGAGTCTTAGGTAAACCGGTCATACATTCCCTTTCACCGGCAATGCACAATGCTGGATTTAGGGCCATCTCAAAGGATGCAGTCTATCTTCCTTTAGAAGCTGCCGATGTTGATGATTTCTTTGGTTTTGCCGATGCCTTCAAGATCTCTGGCGCAAGCGTTACCGCTCCCTTCAAGGAAGAAGTGCATAGTCGCGTGAGAGAAAGCGATCCGATAGGTAAACGTATCGGCGCGGTTAACACCTTGCAAAGGGTGCAAAACAACTGGAGGGCCATGAATTGTGATGTGGATGGATTTCTTGAGCCACTCTTATCTCGTTTCACGATTGATGGATGGCGGGCCACGGTCGTCGGTGCGGGAGGAGCAGCAAAGGCGGCAAGCGTAGGACTGGTTGAGTCTGGGGTCCTAACGAAGATTTGCGCACGGCGACAAGATAAGGCCGAGGAGGCTGCGAGGGTAAGTGGAGCAACGGTAGGCGGTTTTCCCGTCGAACCAAATTCCTGGGATCTTCTTGTGAATGCTACGCCTGTTGGCATGACTCCTCAAGTTAACGAGTCGCCTTTGCCGGCTTCCTCGCTGGATGGTCGGTTGGTTTATGACCTTGTGTATAACCCCAGTCGCACGTTGCTCCTAAAGGAAGCTACGAAACGGGGTTGTAGAACACTTGGGGGGTTGGAGATGCTCGTCGCGCAGGCGAAACGGCAATTCGAGTGGTGGACAGGAGTCCAGGCACCGAATTCAGTCTTTGAGACCGCTGTAAAAAATGGCTTAGCCTCGATCGCGGAGTGAATGACATGAAGCAGACCTCATTTGATGAATTCAGATCTCTGGCTACGAAAGGTAATTTCGTTCCAGTTTATAAGGAAATTCTAGCCGACCTGCTGACGCCAGTTTCCGCCTTCTTAAAGGTCGCGGAGCATTCGGACTATTCATTTCTTTTGGAGAGCGTAGAGGGTGGTGAACAGGTTGGACGCTATTCGTTTCTTGGCAAGGATCCGTTTTTGGTGCTCCGAGGTCGTGCCGGTGGTTCCACTGTTGAAAAGGCTGGAGTTATTAGTGAGTCTGACCAGTCTTTCATTGAAGCCTTAAGAGCGGTGATGAAGGAGTATCACTCGCCTGTCGTCGACGACCTTCCCCGTTTCACTGGTGGAGCGGTTGGCTATCTTGGCTACGATTCAGCGCGCTGGTTTGAGCCGAAGCTTGCTAGGTCACGGTTGGATGGGCCAGGGCCTGACACGGGAGCAGCAGATGATGCGGTGTTCATGCTTTTCGATACGGTGCTGGCTTTCGATCACGTAAAACATCGGATTTTGATTATCGCGAATGCTCGGGTTGTAACTGAGGAGCCATTGGAATCGTTGTATCAATTTGCTTGTGCGAAGATTAGATTCCTTGAGATAGAGTTGGAGCGCAGCCTTTCTCGTCCTCAATCACAGAGTGTAAAACCAAATATTGTCACTTCAAATATCTCTCAGGAAAGTTTTGAGGATGCGGTCTTGCGTGCTAAGGCATACATATCTGACGGGGACATTTTTCAGGTCGTCCTGTCTCAGCGATTTGAAACCAAGCTAGATGTGGATGCCTTTTCGGTTTATCGATCACTTCGCCATGTTAACCCTTCACCCTATATGTACTTCATTCGCTTGGGAGAAACGGCAATTGCTGGTTCATCCCCAGAGATGCTTGTTCGAGTCGAGGGTGACAGGGTGGAGACTCATCCAATCGCTGGAACGCGGCCTCGTGGTGGGTGTGAAGAGGAGGATGAACGCCTTGCCTACGAGCTAAAACACGATGAAAAGGAGCGAGCTGAACACGTCATGCTTGTCGACTTAGGACGCAATGACATCGGAAAGGTTTGTGAGTACGGCACGGTATTGGTTTCGCAGTTCATGCAAGTAGAACGCTATTCCCATGTAATGCATCTTTGCTCGAAAGTAGAGGGAAAGCTGAATGAGGAGGTCGACAGTCTCGATGCACTGGTTGCTTGCTTTCCTGCGGGCACTGTTTCTGGTGCACCAAAAATTCGCGCGATGGAGATCATCGCACAGCTGGAGCCAACTCGGCGGGGTATTTACGCCGGGGCAATAGGCTACCTTGATTTTGCAGGCAATTTGGATTGTTGCATTGGAATACGAACCGTCACGATTCATGGGAATTCCGCTGTGGTGCAAGCGGGGGCAGGCATCGTTGCCGATTCTGAACCCTCCTCGGAATATGAGGAAACCCGGGCGAAGGCTCGTGCGATGCTACGGGCCATTGAAATGGCGGAAGGTGCGGAGTAGGTATGGTCTTGGTTCTAGATAACTATGATTCGTTTACCTACAACCTCGTGCAGTACTTGGGTGAACTAGGTGCTCGACCCGTGGTGCGAAGGAATGATGAGCTGACGGTGGAACAGGTTGAAGCTATGAAGCCAAGCCGAATTGTCATTTCGCCAGGACCGGGGAGGCCCGAGCACGCAGGGATTTCGGTTGAGCTCATTAGGCGTCTTTCCCCTCAGATACCGGTACTGGGTGTGTGCCTTGGTCATCAAGCGATTGGGGTAGCCTTTGGCGCTCGGGTGACACAGAGTCCGAAGATTAAGCACGGAAAATGTTCGAGCATCGATCACGATGGTCAAGGGGTCTTCAAGGGACTTGGTGAAGCGTTTGTAGCGACCCGGTATCACTCCTTGATGGTGACGAGAGATGGCCTTCCGGGGGAGCTGAAGGTTGGTGCGTGGGCAACAGACGACAATGCCATCATGGGACTCAGGCATGAACACTTGCCAGCCCATGGAGTACAGTTTCATCCCGAGTCGATTTTGACCGAAGTAGGTAGTCGTCTAATACAAACCTTCTTGGAGATGTAATGTTCTCAAGAGTATTGAATAAGCTTTTGAAGCATCATGACTTGTCGGAGGAAGAAGCAGCTGAAGCAATGGCAGAGATTATGGCTGGAAATGCTGCGGCCTCGCAAATTGGTGCGCTATTGATTGGTCTTGCGATAAAAGGAGAACGACCGAATGAGATAGTTGGCTTGGCCCGAACCATGCGTGCGAATGCAGTTCAGCTGACTAAGCCACGGTCTAACGTGTTCGACACCTGCGGGACCGGAGGAGACCAATCAAACACCTTTAACGTGTCATCGGTTGCGGCACTTGTTATCGCTGGCTGCGAGGTAACCGTAGCCAAACACGGCAACCGCTCGGTATCTAGTCGATGTGGCAGTGCGGATTTGTTTGAAGCCTTAGGGGTGAACGTGGCCGCATCACCCTTACAAGTTGAGCGCTGTCTAGATGGCGCAGGAATTGCTTTTTTCTTCGCTCCGACGTTCCATCCGTCTATGAAACACGCAGGCCCGACACGAAAGGATCTTGGAGTCCGCACAGCATTTAATCTATTGGGTCCACTTACGAATCCAGCTGGTGCGACTCGTCAGTTAGTTGGTGTTCCTCGGCCAGAGCATACCGAACTAGTCGCGAGGGCGTTTGCGTTACTTGGTTCAGAACACGCTTGGGTGGTGCACGGGGCTGATGGTCTGGATGAAATTTCCACTACCGGTTATACGAAGGTCTCTGAGTGTCGCAATGGCGTGGTTAATACATTTTACGTGCATCCGGCAGAGCATGGTATTTCACGTGCGGATATGGCCGAGTTAAAGGGGGGGAGCGCTGATGACAATGCTGCGATCGCTCTTTCAGTGCTAAAGGGTGCGAAGGGGGCGCCGCGTGATGTCGTCGTGCTGAATGCCGGAGCGGCACTACTTGTTGCTGGGCGGGTCAAGAACCTTCGAGATGGGGTTACGCGGGCAAGTGAATCTCTTGACTCAGGTTTGGCAAGTCGAAAATTGAAAATGATGGTTGAGTTTTCCCATCAATCTGTTGAGGGGTAGTTCGGATGATTAGCCAGGGTGACCGGTTCAGAGAAGGTGTTAAAGCTACGGCAGATCTTTTGGACACCGTCGTTGCGGCCACGCGTGTAGCGATCTCGGAACGGCGATTAAGGATACCGGAACGAATATTGGAAGAGGAAGCCTTGAATCGGACACCAAACGGGATCGGATTTCAGGTTGCAATATCAAAACCAGGTGAACTTAATGTTATTGCGGAATGCAAGCATCGATCCCCTTTAAAAGGAGTGCTTCGTAAAGACTACGATGCTCCTAGTTTAGCTAAAGACTATGAGCGAGGCGGTGCAGCGGCCATTTCCGTGTTAACTGAACCATCCTTTTTTGATGGGTGCTTGGATCATCTTCGGTTAGTACGAGAGGCCGTGACACTGCCGCTTCTCCGTAAAGATTTCGTGATTACTGACTATCAGCTATTGGAGGCGCACGCGGCCGGAGCTGACGCGGTGTTGCTGATAGTTGCAGCTTTAGATCCCCAAACTCTTGGACAGTTAATCTCGAGGGCTAATGACGCATCTTTGGCTGTGATTGTTGAAGTGCATGACGAAGAGGAATTAGGGATAGCAGTCGACGTTGGTGCACGGATTATCGGTGTCAATAATAGGAACTTAAGGACCCTTGAAGTGGTCGTGGAGACGAGCGAAAGGTTGGTCGGGAAGATACCAAAGGACGTGATTGCGATAGCCGAGAGTGGTCTAAAAACAAACCAGGAACTCCTGACGCTGAATGCTAAGGGATTTCACGGTTTCCTAATTGGAGAGACGCTCGCTTTGTCCCCGAATCCAGGAAAAACATTGGAGACGATGCGTGCCCAGTGAAACTGGTCCTGTTCGAGTTAAGGTGTGCGGTATCACCAATGTCAATGATGGTGTTCGCGCAGCAAGTCTTGGGGCTTCGGCTTTAGGGTTTGTCTTTTGGCCGCACAGTCCTAGATACGTCTCTCCTGACCGTGCGGCATCAGTGGTTGAAGCGACAGGGCCGATGACCTCTGCCGTTGGAGTGTTTGTCGATGAGAAGGTGGTTCGAATTAATGAGACTGTAGCTGCTGCCAAACTCGATGTGGTGCAATTACATGGAGATGAGTCCAACGAAATGTTGAGGACTCTTAGGGTCAGAACCATTCGAGCGGTAGCGTTGGGTGCGTTGGCGCCAGAAGTGCCAATCGACCTGATACCGCCTAATGTAACGGTTTTACTGGATGCCCATGACCCGCTTAGGCGGGGCGGAAGCGGTCAACAGGTTGATTGGACCGAAGCTGCGCGATGGGCTCGAGAGCGGCGGGTGATATTGTCCGGGGGCTTAAGACCAGACAATGTGACTGCTGCGATAGAGAGGGTTCGGCCTTATGGCGTTGACGTTTCTTCAGGTGTCGAGGCAGAGCCTGGTCGCAAGGATGCGAGAAAACTGGAAGCTTTTTTTAAGGCCGTGGCGGCTGCACAGGTATAGGTAGTATTGATGGCTGATCAATCTTTAATCTCAGTACCCGTGTTCGGCGAGAGTGACCCTGATGATCGCGGTTACTACGGTCGTTTTGGTGGCAGATATGTTCCTGAAACCCTTGTTGCCCCTCTTGAGGATTTAGAGTTTGCGTATCGTGAGGCAAGGTCCGACCAGGACTTCGTGCGGGAAGTGCAGCGACTATTAATCGACTATGTAGGCCGCCCAACCCCAATGGCAGCAGCCGAACGTTTAAGCGCTTCAATTGGTGGGGGGTTAATAATTTTGAAGCGCGAAGACCTCGCGCATACTGGGGCTCACAAGATTAACAACGCACTTGGTCAAGCTCTGCTTGCTGTTCGTATGGGTAAACGGCGCGTGGTCGCAGAGACTGGGGCAGGGCAGCATGGAGTGGCGACAGCGACAGCGTGTGCCCTGCTGGGCCTAGAGTGCACCGTGTATATGGGCAGTGAGGACATGTCTCGCCAAGCTCTAAATGTTGTTCGGATGGAGTTGCTCGGAGCAACTGTGTGCAAGGTGGACGCTGGCAGCCGAACGTTGAAAGATGCAATCAGTGAAGCTATGCGCGATTGGGTCAGCAACGTTAATGATACTTACTACCTGCTGGGGTCAGTGCTTGGACCACATCCGTATCCTTTGATGGTGCGCGAACTTCAGTCTGTGATAGGCAGTGAATCTCGTGTGCAGTTTATGCGGATGTATGAAGCGCTTCCCGATGTTGTCGTAGCCTGCGTTGGTGGTGGAAGCAATGCAATCGGCATGTTTGACGGCTTCGTAAAGGACCAGAACGTGCGCTTGGTTGGCGTTGAGGCTGGTGGCGTAGGCATGGTTGAAGGAGGTCATGCTGCTCGGTTCGCTGCTGGCACAGTAGGCGTGCTTCAGGGCACGCGAAGTTTCATACTTCAGAATGTTTACGGCAATATTGACCTAACACATTCGATTGCCCCAGGGCTTGATTATGCTGCGGTCGGGCCAGAGCATTCCTATCTTCGGGATATGGGAAGGGCAGAGTACACCCATGTTAGTGATGAGCAGGCCTTAGGTGCCTTTCAAGAATTGAGCAGACTTGAAGGCATCATGCCAGCTTTGGAATCGGCACATGCGGTGGCACACGCGATTGAGTTATCACGTAGCCTGAAGCCGTCTCAGCGGATCCTTGTCAATCTTTCTGGGCGTGGGGACAAGGATGTAAACAGTGTTGCTGCGAGGCTGAACTCGGCTAATGAGCCAAGGACTGGGTAGTAGGCGCCTAATGAACCATGTCTATTATTAGCAAAACCTTCGTACGCTTACGAAAGAAAGGACAAACTGGACTGGTGACCTTCGTGACTGCCGGCGACCCAAGTCTTGAGAGGAGCGAGTCGATCCTCTTGGCGCTCGATGATGCTGGATCTGATGTCTTGGAAGTCGGCGTTCCCTTTTCGGATCCGTTGACCGACGGGCCGGTCATTCAGAGGGCGTCAGAGAGAGCGCTACGCTCAGATACAACCCTGGCTAGCACCTTGGGCATGGTGGGTCGTGTACGTCCGAAGCTAAAAGCTCCTGTAGTTATTTTCAGTTACTTTAATTTGATACATGCTTTAGGCGTTAAGGAATTTGCATCCAGGGCTTCTAATTCTGGCGTCGACGGTGTTCTTGCTCTAGATCTCCCGATTGAAGAGGCTGGTGAATTTCGAACCACCATGCTGGAAGCGGGGATTGATACGATCTTCTTGTTAAGTCCCACAACGACGGAAGAACGGATTTCTAAGGCAGCAGAACTTGGCCAAGGTTTCCTATATGGGATTTCACGATTAGGGGTAACGGGAGTTCGTGATCAAATAGCTGATGGGGCAGAGAGTATGACTAAGCGTATCCGAGCCTTGACGAACATGCCGTTAGCACTTGGCTTTGGCGTATCAACGCCTGAGCATGTGACTACGATTGGGCGTATCGCCGATGCTGCAGTGGTTGGAAGTGGGCTTGTTTCCGTAATCGAGAATACGGCGGAAGAGTCCTTGATCGAGGTTAAGGTTGCTGAGTACACCAGATGGCTCAAGTCGGGCCAGTTGGCAGGCTGATCGATGTCATGAATGAGAAGACAGAGGCAGAGTTGGCCGCTCTCAGGGATCGGATTGACGAGCTCGACCGTATGTTGGTCGAGATTTTGAGTGAGCGGGCTTATTGCGCCCTGGAAATTGGAAAGATTAAGCGGTCAAGCGGACTGGATGTTTTCCAACCTGAGAGGGAAGCCGCTGTTCTTCAACATGCGAACTCTATCAATGAAGGTCCTTTTGATAGTGAAGCGCTGGAAAGATTGTTTAAGCGAATCATTGACGAGACACGAGGGCTTGAAGGTAATGGCAAGCCAATCGATTCTGAGAAAGGTACGGGGAGTCAATAATGATGATTGTTATGCAGGAGCAGGCTACAGAGGATCAGATCGAGGAGGTGACGCAATCCCTTGCGAAATTAGGATTCGACGTTCATCGATCAACGGGTGCCTTGCGGACTGTGCTTGGAGCCATTGGTGGCAATCGTACCTTTGATCAACGTTTAGTTGAAGTAATGGATGGTGTCTCTGAAGTGCATCGAATCACAGAGCCTTACAAGCTTGCGAGTAGAACGTTTAAACCCGAGCGGACCGTGGTCCAAATTGGTGATTTACGCATCGGAGGCGATGAAGTTGTTGTGATGGCTGGACCTTGTTCGGCTGAAACCGAGGAGCAGGTTGAAGAAACAGCGGCTGCCGTAAAGAAGGCTGGAGCAAGTGTGTTGCGGGGCGGGGCATTTAAACCGCGGAGTTCGCCGTATAGCTTTCAGGGGCTAGGTGAAGATGGGTTGAAGATGTTACGTGGGGCGGCTGATGATCAGGAAATGAAACTGGTGTCAGAAGTTATGGATGTTAGTCAGATTGAGCTGGTGGGTAAGTACTCTGACATTCTCCAGGTCGGCGCAAGGAACATGCAGAACTTTTCCTTATTGCGAGAATTAGGTCGGACAAAGAAGCCTGTTTTATTGAAGCGAGGCATTTCCGCCACGATCGAGGAGTGGCTTCTGTCTGCCGAATACATATTAGCTGGTGGAAATCCAGACGTCATCTTGTGTGAAAGGGGTATTCGAACATTTGAAAGTTACACGCGTAACACGCTGGATATCTCAGCTATTCCGGTTGTGCACAAGCTGAGCCATCTTCCAATCGTGGCCGATCCAAGTCACGGGATTGGTATTCGAGACAAGGTAGCGCCAATGGCGAGAGCATCGGTTGCGGCTGGGGCTGACGCTTTGATTATTGAGGTTCATTGCAATCCTGATCAAGCAATGAGCGATGGCGCGCAATCGTTGTATCCCGATCAATTCGATCGATTAATGGGGGAATTGAGGATTATTGCGCCGGCTATTGGCCGCAGCATCTGTCGTGAGCCGATTCACGGCAAAGCCTTGCTTCGATAGGCCCATCAAAATCTCAGGATGACGGAAAGAAAATCTCTGCCAGTGCTTCCAGACGGTGGTGTTGGTAAAGAGTGTGTGTTTGAGAGGATTGGGATTTTCGGTCTTGGATTGATCGGAGGATCGATCGCCTTGGCCGCGAGGGAGAACTGGTCGAGTGGCTTGGTCATTGGCGTGGACGACAAAAGCGTGCTGGAGCAGGCGATGCAACTGCACGCCATCGATGTTGCAGCATCCGAACCAGAGATCCTTGGCGAAGCGGACCTCGTTATATTAGCAGCGCCCATCGGGCAAAATCTTAAGCTGTTGGAAGTGGTGTCGCAGTATGTATCAGGGCATGCTGTTATCACGGATGTCGGTGGTACAAAACGAACGATCGTTGAGGCAGCTCGCAGACTACCTGCGCGGTTTGAGTTTGTAGGAGGCAACCCTCTTGCTGGAGCCCCAAGACAGGGAATTAGGAACGCCAGGTCGGATCTATTTAAAGGCCGACCGTGGATTCTGACTTCTGAAGAATCCGGTGAAGGTGGGGCTCTTGGTAAACTCGGTCAATTTGTTGAGGGGCTAGGGGCTAATCCGCTGGTTATGGATACCGAAGACCACGATAGATTGGTAGCGACACTAAGTCATCTTCCGCAGTTGACCGCTAGCGCGTTAATGCACGTGCTCGGAACTCGACTGGGCCAAGAGCACCTGGCCTTATCAGGGCGGAGTGTGCTTGACGCGACGAAGTTGGCCTCAAGCTCCTTTGATTTGTGGCGAGATATATGCACTACGAATGCAGACGAGATAGAGAGCGCCCTTGACGACCTCATTGCAGTGCTTAAAACGTTACGCCGTGATTTGGAGACCGGCGATCAACTTGTCAAGATCTTCTTATCAGCGAACCAATGGCGAGAGGTTCTCCGTTCTTCTGCGGAGCGGGCAGGCCGATAAATGGTTCGGGAAACAGAAGGCGACGGCATGGTTATCGCACGTGAGGCATTTGATGCGATACTGCAGCATGCAGAAGCTGAAAGTCCGTGTGAGTGTTGCGGTTTATTGCTAGGTAGGAGCGGGAAGATCGAGTCGGCTTTCCCGGCTCGGAATGATAGCCAAGATCCTTCACGGTATAAGGTAAATCCTAAAGATCATTTTTCGGCGATCCACTCCGCACGAGCGCTGGGTAACCAGGTGGTTGGTGTTTATCATTCACATCTTCATTCTAGGGCTACGCCCTCGGCCACTGACCTCGCTAAGGCGAACTACCCAGACTATCTGTACGTGATTGTATCCCTGCGCTCGGATCCATTTACTGATGACGAGGCCGGTATCATGGGCGGCTTTTTGATACGAGATGGTTCTGCGACTAGCGTAGATTTACGAGTTGAGTAATTCTCCTGGTAGACGCGATCTCATTCGAAGTGATGCTGGGGACAAGGAAGTGTTTTGGTGCTACGTCTTATGATTAGGGGATGTTCACGATGATAGATCAGTCGACCATGATCGCCTCTGCGGGTCCAATTTCTGATTTAGAGGTGGACTTACTTGTGCTGCCAACCTGGGCAGGTGACGATCTGTCAGATTTTCCTGGCCTTATTGAGGCTTCCGGCGGCGCTCTTCAGAGTGCCAGACTGAGAGGGGAGTGGAGTGGCAAAGCATACACATCGTGCCTTGTAGACCTCAACCTTTCAGAATGGCGGGCCAGTCGGCTCTTACTGATTGGAGCTGGCGACGGTGTAATTTCGACTGGACAGGTTCGCCGACTGGCAACAACTGCAACACTGACTGGGCGTAGTCGGCGGGTGTCGAGCTTGGCTTTTTGCCTTCGCGGGCAGTTGGAGAAAGCAGAGGCTGGCCAGGCTGCTGCTGAAGGTCTAACGCTGGGGGAGTTCGATGTCGGCACCTACAAAACGGAAGGCGATAAACATACGCTTCAGGAATTTATTGTTAACTCTAGTCGGGGGATAGATGGCGAATTGGAGAGTGCGGTTAAGCGTGGCCGCCTTTTGGGCGAGTGCAGCAACGAAGCTAGGGCATTAGCAAATGAGCCTGGGAATTCCTTAACGCCAACTATTTTTTCGGAACGAGCACATTCTTTGGCTGAGGGGACGAACCTCGGGGTCGAGGTGCTTGGTCCAACGGAGATGGAGGAACTTGGGTTAGGCATGCTATTGGGGGTGGCACGGGGCAGCGCAGAATCCCCGAAATTGATTGTTATGCATCATAGACCGAAGGGTGCCCCCAAGGCTCCAGTTCTAGGTCTAGTTGGAAAGGGTATTACGTTCGATAGTGGAGGAATATCGCTCAAGCCTGCAGAATCGATGGAGCGAATGAAGGATGATATGGCCGGGGGCGCTGCGGTATTGTGTGCAATGCGTGCAATCGATCAACTGAATGTCCCCATTCATGTTATTGGGATAGTTCCGGCTACAGAAAATCTCCCGGGGGGACGCGCAATTAAGCCCGGTGACGTTCTACAGAGCGCTGCTGGGAAAACGGTTGAGATTATCAACACCGATGCTGAGGGCCGGTTAGTACTAGGTGACGCACTATGGTACGCAAAACGTTGCGGTGCAACACATTTGGTGGATGTTGCGACTCTGACAGGGGGTTGCATTGTGGCCCTTGGGACGATTACGTCGGGCCTATTTGGCACACCTGGTGTGTGGGTTGATGCCGTAAAGCGGGCCGCCGAGGTTGCGGGCGATCAAGTTTGGGAGCTTCCCGTTTTTGATGAATACAAACAGCAAATTGATAGTGAGATTGCTGATGTAAAGAATGCGGCTGGTCGAGAGGCATCAGCCATCACGGCGGCTATGTTCCTCAAAGTGTTTGCCGGCGATACTCCTTGGGCTCATCTGGATATTGCAGGCACGGCCTGGATCGACGAGGCTCGACCATATCAAGCGAAAGGGCCTTCGGGTGTGGCAGTAAGGACTTTGGTTGAGTTGGCTTGTGCCAGTGAGACTTGGGCCACAGGCTAGTTTGTGGAGGCCGATTGAGACTGCTTATGTGGATTCAGCCTACAACTCCAATAATTGTGAGGGTTCCAGAGGCTCCAACTCCACAGACCTCGGCTGCGGACGTTCTCTTGCAAGCTATCGGGCTGACCGGCGCCTTCGTTCTGGCTGCCTTAGTAGCCGGACTCGTGATCGGTAGCGTGCTCTTTTGGCTGCGAAAGTATAGCTTCAATCTTTCGAAGCCAAGCATGCAGCGTTTAGATCTCTAGTTAATCTTCGGGGTTAAGGGCGAACTGCCACCTGCACGTTCTTAAGAGTGTCCCGGTAATCTTGGACGGCGTCGAACAGTGCTTGGGCGATCTGCTCCCGGTAAGCGTCCTGCTTAAGCAGTCTTGCCTCTTCGGGGTTACTAAGGAAAGAGATTTCCGCAAGAACACTGGGCATGTGGGCGCCGATAAGAACAACGAAGGGTGCCTGTTTTACTCCGAGATTACGCAGTTTAGGGTTGAGTGCTCGTAAGTTCTGTTCGAGGGCACCTTGAACCATTTCAGCGAATTCTCGCGATTCGTCAAGCTTGGCGTTGAGAGCAATGGTCTGCACGAGGTCTTGGAGCCGTGCCATGGTGCTGACCGAAGAGGCATTTTCCCTTGCTGCCAACGCTTCAGCTTCATGATTGAGCGCGAAGTTTAGCACGTAGGTTTCGATGCCCCTTGCTTCAGGATTCGTACTCGCATTGGCATGGATTGAGAGAAATAGATCGGCACTGTGCTGATTGGCGATTGCGGTCCGGTCCTGAAGAGAGACGAATCTATTAGTGTCTCGGGTGAGAACGACCTCGGTTGACCCCTGGACTGCCAGCAGAGTCTTAAGCCTAAGAGCTATGTCAAGGACAAGATCGGCCTCGGTCATGTCGGTACTCCGAGTTCCTGGGTCATGACCGCCATGGCCTGGGTCTATGACCACCCGATTGACCCCTAGGCCGAGTTGCCGGGAAAGAGAAAAGTCTCCATTGGCGTTTACAGCGGGCGTGAGAGGTTCAGAGCGTTTGCTTGCTATGGCTGCAGGAATTGGCGCTTCAGGACCGCGAATGGTATCAACTACTATTCGATAAGGATTATAAAGAGTGAAGACGCTGTAATCTTCAACATTGTTTAGGTCTAGGACGACGCGAGTTGTTTCGTTAGGGTGTCGACCGAGTCGAATTTTCCTCACGACGTCATCACTAAAAGACAGCGTTGTATCCATTAAGTGGTTCGAGGCCCGAGTGCGAACTAAATCGAAAAAGACGCGGTCTGGATTTGCCAGGCGCTCGTCACGGAAGGTCACTTCTGAATTCAGCGAGATTGTTACGCGGACACCACGATCGAGCAGGGTGCGCTCGATTCCCGTTAAAAGGGTTGGATTGAGACGGGCGTCCGCCAAGGAAGCAAATTTATCAAGTGGTTCGTCGATGATGGCTTGATAATTACTCCTCGGGTATTCATTCCGGAGCATACGTAGAAGCCGCTCGCCTTCTTCACGGTCGGCAGGTTCCGCAAAATGTTCAAATGCCAGAAGGGCGAGCCAAGAGGCTTGCCAGAGCGAATTATCACTGTAAGAACTGCGGGGATATTCCCGAACGATTTCTTTATAACGTTGAATCAGGATGTGCAGTTCCTCGAGGCTTGGAGGTTGAGGGCGAATGGAACTTCGAAGAACCTGTTCACGGTTAATTGCGATTTGCCAGAGTTTGAAAGCAGGATCAGTAGGCGATGCCACTGTTGTCGAGGCAAAAATGAGTGCAGCTGCCAGAGCAAGGCATGTAATGAACGATTTAGATGGTGTCGCGGGTAACGTCATTTAGTGCTCAAATATAGGACAGATTAACAAGCCTTCTCACCGACACTATCTGAGCTGGGAATCAACCTCTTCAAAGTAGTCCTTGCCGACCAAAACGTCTCGAGCCTTGCCTCCACCGCCTGATGAAACCAGCCCCTCGGCTTCCATCATGTCAATCAACCTAGCGGCTCGACTAAAACCGACACGAAGTTTTCTTTGCAGATACGAAATAGACGCCTGACCCGTTGAAACGACGATTCGTGCAGCTTGATCGTACAGGTCATCGCGCTCAAACTGGGGCCCCTCGGGTTTTTCCTCTGATGTAATTTGATCGTTATAAACAGGGGAGGCTTGTTTTCGAAGAAAGCTCGCCACCCGAGCGTTCTCTTGCTCGGAAATGTAGGGACCGTGAAGACGAATCACTCTGGATGAGGCTGGAGGGAGGTATAGCATGTCACCGGCTCCAAGTAATTGCTCCGCCCCATTGGTGTCTAGGATCGTGCGTGAGTCGGTTTTCGAAGAGACGCGAAATGAAATTCGTGCTGGAAGATTTGCCTTAATCAGCCCGGTAATCACATCTACGGATGGGCGCTGGGTTGCCAAAATCAAATGGATGCCGACTGCGCGGGCCATCTGCGCCAGGCGGGCAATTGACTCTTCCACTTCGTTGCTGGCCACCATCATCAGGTCTGCCAGTTCATCGATTACTACTACGATATAAGGAAGCTCCTCTAGCGGTTCTTCGGAATCAGCATTCTCCCGATCCTTCGGGGTTAGCTCGGACGCGGTCTGTCTGACATTACGATTATATTGGTCAATATTTCGAACCCCGTGCGCTGCCAACAGCTTGTACCGTTCCTCCATTTCATGAACGGCCCATCGCAGTGCATTGGATGCCAGCTTCGGATCAACGACGACTGGCGTCAAAAGGTGTGGGATGCCTTCGTACATGCCGAGTTCAAGGCGCTTTGGATCGATCATGATCATGCGGACTTCGCTCGGTGTTGCACGGTAGAGAATGCTGGTAATCATGGAGTTGATAGCTACCGATTTGCCAGCCCCGGTTGAGCCTGCTATCAGCAGGTGAGGCATTGAGGCGAGATCGGTAATGAACGGTTTTCCGTGAATTGTTTTACCGAGCGTGAGACTAAGTTTTGATTTGGAACTCTGATAAATTTCTGACTCAAGCAGCTCTCTTAAAGAAATGATCTCTCGTGTCTGATTTGGGATCTGAATTCCAACAGTCGCCTTCCCAGGAATCCGATCTATGAGTACCGATTCTGCTTGCATTGCAAGGCAGAGGTCCTCAGAGAGGCTGGTGATCTTGCTGTATTTCACACCAGCGTCGGGCTTAAATTCATAAGTGGTCACGACTGGTCCGGGATGAATTTGAACCACTTCACCCTCGACGTTAAATTCACGACACTTGTCCCCCAACAGCGAGGCTCGCTCCATGAGCTCCCGCTCATCAATCTTGTGTTCATTCTGGGAGGCGTCAAGGAGGGCCGCCGGTGGATGCGAGTACTCTCCGTTGCGCGGTTCCACATTTCTTGGTGGAGGTTTTAAGACTACGTGGCCCTCAGGCTCAGTTGGGGGGCGTTGAATTTGTGGCGCAGAAGGCTCCTCAAAATCAACATCCCTATCCTCTTCAACGGACTTGGACTTCTTGACCTTCTTTTTTTGTGGTTCCGGTGACAGTTCGTCCGCTCTGGGGTCGATGTCGCCTAGTAGAGACTCTTCCTGCTTGGAAACTACGGTTCGACGCTTCTGAGCGCGTTGTTCCCTGGCCACTCTTTCAGCGATGTGCAGTCGAAAGGACTGAAGGCCGGCGATAACGAGATTCGATAGTCTTGAAAAAGCACGGCCGAATGAAAACTGTGTTGAGAGAATAACTGCCAAGAAAATCAGGGTAAGGATAAATATAATCGAGCCGGTCTTGTTAAGTCCCTGCACCAGGGCTTGGGCCAGCCAGCCACCCGCTAAGCCTCCAGGCTGGATCGCAGTAGTTGAAAAGTCAGTTGGTCCGCTACCAAGGCTGAGAAGGGAGGCTATGCAGAGAATAAAGAGGAAGGCTCCCACGAGCTTCGTATAACCCGCATCGACAGTTTCGCACCAGAAGGAATGCCATCCAATTTTGACCAAAAGGACTGGAATGAGATACGAGGCGTAGCCTAAGGTCTGATACGACATTTCGGCCAGGAAGGCCCCGACCGGTCCAACGAAGTTCTGAATACTTTCAGGGCCGGCTGTCTTAAACCACCAGACGGGATCTGCAGCATCGTAACTGGTAAGGGCGATGAGCAAAATCAGGGCTCCTGCAAAGGAAGCCACGCCTAGGAATTCGTTCATCCGTAGGGAAACCCAAGAGGTAGCCATCAGATCTCCGCACTGGTGCGATCGCAGTTGAATTCACCAAAATCGCCATTTTTTCTAGTTAACATCGACATTTCTCCCGTTTTTCTGCGCCCAGCTACCGCTAAACCCCTCATACGATATATCGGCAGAATGCAGCAGGGTCTGACCAATTAATAAGCCTCACTTCCAATGGTCTGGTGGGGCCTGAAATGTAAACCTGACGGGGCGGCCCGGGTCCCGCTCCCCCTTTGGCAGGGTGACCTAGAAATCGCCTCTTCGCTGGATTGCCGTCTATCTGGCACCACAGCTCCCAAATACTCCCAGGGGCGCAGGGATGCCCACTTAGTGTTGGTGAAAAAAGTTAGGCTACTGGTCGGGCCTGCAGGCAGGCTGCTAGGGAAGCGACTATAGCACAATCTAATCTACAAACTTGTTCAGTTCAGAGGCAATCATTGCGAATTCAGCCAGTTGGAGGCCTTCCGGCCGTCTCGTTCCATCAATATTGGTCTTACTAAGGATGCCGCTGATTTCAGCCCGACACTCTCTAACGATGGGTAGCAGGGCATTTGAAAGCATTTTGCGTCGGTGTTGGAACACTTGTCTCACAAGCTTCTCGAAAAGTTCGAAATTTGGAATCTCAAGTTTTGTTGAACGAAAGCGTAGTCTTACTACTGCTGAGCGAACTTTCGGAGGCGGGCGAAACGCGCCCGGGGGCAAGACAAGGCGTCTAGAAATCTGAGCATGAACTGCGGCCATGACGGCCAAGGGGCCGTAGGCCTTGCTACCGGGCTTGGCGATCAGCCGGTCTGCAACTTCAGATTGAAGCAATAAAGTGGCGTCCTCGAAGAGTTGGTTGGAACGTTGGATACTAAAGACCTTAAATAGTAATGGTGAAGAAATATTGAAGGGCAAGTTTCCGACTAGGCGAATAGGCGACTGCGAATATTTTTCCCGAGTTCTGAGAGTTAGTTGCTTGAGATCTGTTTCTAATACGTCCCCTTCAACAATTGTTATCTGTGGATTTTGCTGACGTCGAATATTGTTTGCTAGGTCCCGATCGATCTCTATGGCGACCACGTGGGTAGATCTTGCTGCAAGACTGTAAGTAAGCACTCCTCTGCCTGGTCCGACCTCAACGAAACAATCGGACGACTTTGGTGCGATAGCGGCGATCAATTTTGGTGTCCAGGTATCTTCTAGAAAGTGTTGGCCAAATCGCTTGCGAATCGGTGCGGAGGAATTTGTGCTGGCCCCACGTTTCCTATGCGCCTGCTGCTCCTTATTCATAGGCTGCCTGCGAATGGTAAAGGGGGATAAGCTTCTCCGTTTTTAACGCTGATGTGGCGGTGCAGGTCGTTCAGGATGTCAGTTGAGGGGCGAAAAGGCCAACTTTCCATGTTTTAGTGCACGGGACTTTTGGCTTTTTCAGAAGTTTGTGTCACCGTCTGCTCGCCAAGCGCTCGAATGTGCTCTTGTAGCGTTGTTATCAGGTTGGGCACGAACTGCATGGGTAGCACAATCTTGGCTCGCACGGGTGCCCGCACCACCCGGTCGCTCTTGGCTTCCTCAACGTCCTTTTGGGACAATGGCATCACTTCACAAAATGTAAGTGTCACATCAAAGGGCGTATGGGCAATGGCGCAGAAATTTGCATAGGTTCGTTGATGCGCGCCGGACTCTTCGTCTGGAATTATGGTGAAGTTAATCTCTTGCTTTTGTGGGCTCATTAGTCTTCCTTGCCTGCGTCGCATCTCAGGCCTAGATGCTCCTCAATACGGATTAATACCTTCGCATGATGCCTACCACTACCCCCTGAATTCTTAGATCGGCCGCTCTAATGACAATCGGTTCCATTTTTCTATTTGCTGGTTGGAGGCGAACGCTACCATTCTCTCGAAACAGCATTTTGAGGGTAACCTCCGCGTTGTTAAGTAGGGCAATTACCATCTCGCCGTTTTCGGCTGTCTTGCGGTCCTCCACGACTACATAATCGCCATCTCGAATTTGTTCATCGATCATCGAGTCGCCCCGCACCCGCAGAACGTAAGCACGGTTGTTGCCAATTAGCATTTCGGGGACAGCGATTGATTCGAGTGTGGCAACGGCCTCGATTGGCTCGCCAGCGGCCACGTATCCCATGAGGTCCAATTCCCTTGATTGGGCTCCGTGTTTGGTTGGAACGATTTCGACAGACCGACTCTTGTTCCAGCTTCGGCGAATGAAACCTTTACCTTCAAGGTTGGTTAGGTGTTTGTGAACCGTGGCGAGGGATGACAGTCCGAAACGTTGCCCGATCTCTTCAAGGCTCGGCGCGTATCCCTTTTGCTGAATAAAGTCAGCGAGGTAATTCAGTATCTCCCGCTGTCGTTTGGTTAGCGGTTGCACCTAATCTCCCAACATTTATAGAGGTATGTGATTTGTGCGTCCAAACCTGGGTAATACTCTATGCAAAGAAAAGGCGAATATCAAGCTAGCCACCTTAGCCGGTAACTAGATTTCATCTGGTAGCATCACTCTCGTGAAGCTTTCAGTAAGGCCGCTGGAATCCAGTGGTCGGCGATATGACGTTGTTGGACTCGGACTTAACAGCGTTGATCTTGTGGCAGAGATTACTGGTCCTCTAAACCCGAATACTAAATATCCAACTCGGGGAATTTACCGTAACGCGGGAGGACAGACAGCGACAGCCTTGACGGCGTGTGCAAAGTTGGAGTGGAGAGCCCGGTATATCGGTCATTTTGGGGATGACGAGAATGGCTCCTTTAGTGAATCAACCTTGATTGCCGCAGGAGTCGATGTTTCAGCTTGTCGGACGGTTCCTGACACGACTAATCAGTTCGCATTAATTATTGTTGACCAGCGAAACGGTGACCGAACGATAGTGTGGCAAAGAGACCCGGCCCTGAGAATGCGGCCAGAGGATGTCAGTCCAAAATCGGTGACTTCAGGTCGGGTACTCCTTGTTGATTGCGCTGAGACAGAAGCGGCGACGAGGGCAGCCCGATTTGCTCGTAAAGCAGGAATTCCGACCGTAATTGACGTGGAGAGGATGCGGCCGAATATCGACTCTCTTTTGTCAGAGGTTGATGTGATTATTACCGCGCAGGAGTTTCCGTCGGCCTACACCGGATACCCTGATCTCGGACGGGCAGTGCACCAACTTTACAAACGTTTTAAGGCCAGCCTTGTTGTGGTAACCCTGGGGGATCAGGGGAGTCTCGCTGTGATTGACGGTCGTGAGGTTGCGACTTCTGGCTTAAGAGTTAAGGTGGTTGATACGACGGGCGCGGGTGACGCATTCCGTGGAGGTTTTATCTCTGCCTGGCTGGCGTCTGACGGGAGCGAAGATGTCGCTGAGTTATTGGCGTATGCCAACGTGGTTGCCGCCCTCAATTGCCGTGGTCTAGGGGCACGTGGTGGCCTTCCGACCCGGTCTGACGTTCAGGAGCTTTTAGCCGCAGTGTCGTGAATATCCGACACTGGAGGCCATGCTACACTTTCGAACGAAGTCGCTGGCGTGAGGACTTTAATGATGCAGAGTGTTTTCCGAGTGGCGACCGTCCTGTTTCTTATGGCCTTTGCAATCTCGATCAAGGGGTCTGTTTTGTCTCATGCGATTCAGGATAGAGACGAGGACTTAACGGCGTCGATGGTGGCCAAGATTGCTTCCGTCGCGGCCTACGGCTTGGCCCCTCAGGAAGAATCGGGTACTCGGAGAACACGAGTTTCGGACGCTGAGCTAAATGCATTTCTGAATTCGTCAGTAGTAGTTTTGCCGGAAGCATTGGCTCGACCTCGATTCACTTTTATAGGTGAGGGCGCGTTGTTGGCTGAAGCGGTCGTGGACCTTGATAGGGTTGGCGAGCGGCCGACTGCGGGTCCTTTTGACCCGCTCAGTCTTTTGTCCGGCCAGCTTCCAGTGAAGGCTGTCGCAGTGATTGATTCAGCGGATGGCCTTGCGAGAGTTAATATTGACTATGTTGAGATTGGGGGCATTCGTATTCCTCACGGGCTGGCTAGAGAATTGATTGCTGGGTACACAGAGTCAGCAGTTCGACCCGAGGGCGTTGATGTTGATTTGGAGTATTCTCTGCCTCATCGTATTTTGGCAATACAAGTTCGTCCAGGCGATGCCGTTATCATTCAGTAATTGAGTGTAACGATAAATCCTTTGGGTCAACGCTGGGTCCGTTGCGAGAATAAATGGCAATGAGTCCAGACACCTTCCTCGAAACGCCCCTGCAATATTTAAAGGGAGTCGGTCCACGTCGCGCCGAGGAGTTTGCTCAGGCACAGCTCCTGACAGTTGATGACCTCCTTCATCGATTCCCAATTCGATACGAAGACCGAAGTTGTTTTGAGTCCATAGATGGTCTTAAAGCTGGAATGACGGTCTCGGTTCTGGGCGAAGTCGTTCGCACGGCTGTACGATCCACTCGTCGGCGGGGATTCACCATATTTGAAATTCAACTTGCTGATGCAAGCGGCACTATCCGTGTCAGTTTTATGAACCAACCGTTTCTTCGGGAGGTCTTCAAGGCGGGCCAGCAGGCCATTTTATTCGGAACCGCAGAAGTTCGCAGAGGAGGGGGTCTGCAATTCACCAATCCTGAGTATGAAATATTTGGCAATGCTTCGAAAGAATTCGGACTGCATGGAGAAATGCAATCGGATCCTTTGGTCATAGGCGAGAGGCGTATTCATACTGGTCGAATCGTACCGATTTATGAGCGGGTTGGAGCAGTGACAACTAAGATGCTGAGGCGGATCGTGTTTGATGCGCTCCAACGTCTACCGAACAATCTTGAGGATCTCTTGCCGGAACAGCTTCGGCGGAAAATGGGCATTCCTGATACCCGTGCGGCATTTATCGGAATCCATTTTCCTGAAGAGCATACCGAGCTTTCCTTGCTGAACAGTTTTCGCTCTCCCGCTCAACAGAGAATGATCTTTGAGGAATTCTTTTTTTTCCAATTGGGACTTAGATTGCGTAGGCGAGCTCGTGAGGTTGAGCGTAAGCCCGTAGTGCCTTTAGTAGACAGTCGGGTTCGTAATGCAGCAATTCAGGTATTACCCTTCAAGCTAACGCAGGGACAGAAGGAGGCGCTGAGACAGATCGTTGATGATATGCGTAGGCCTGTGCCGATGAACCGCCTATTGCAGGGTGATGTTGGCGCGGGCAAAACGATCGTAGCGCTCATTGCAGCGCTTGTGGCTATGGAGAATGGTCTTCAGGTTGCCTTGATGGCGCCAACTGAAATTCTTGCTGCTCAACATTCTAGAACCCTTTCGCAGTACTTGGGTGCAAGTCGATTTGATGCGGTTAGGTTGTCCGGAGGCATGACTGCTTCTTCGCGCAGCCAGACGATTCAAGCGCTTGCTGGTGGAGATGCTCACTTAGTGGTTGGGACGCATGCCCTGTTGCAGGCTCCGATTGTATTTAGGAAATTGGGCCTTGTGATAATCGACGAACAACACCGGTTTGGAGTAGACCAGCGAGCTCAACTTCGGGACAAAGGGTGGTGTCCTGACGTTCTGGTTATGACTGCAACTCCGATTCCTCGAACCCTAGCGATGACCAGCTATGGAGATCTTGACATATCAACCATAAAGGATCTGCCTCCAGGACGGCGGCCTGTCAAAACAATCGCAAGATCAGAGAGACGTCGAGGCGAAGCGTACCGCCTGATTCAGCAAGAAGTTGAGGCTGGGCACCAAGCTTACGTAGTGTGTCCGTTAGTGGAAGAGTCAGACAAAGTTGACCTCAAGGCTGCCAAGGAGACTTTTGATTACCTAGCGACGTCGATGTTTCCTGATCATCGTGTGGGCCTGGTTCACGGCAAGCTGAAGGAGGGCGAGAAGGACCAAATTATGCTCGGCTTCGTGGCCGGGGAGTGTGACATCCTCGTATCCACTACCGTTATTGAGATTGGTGTAGATGTTCCCAATGCTACGGTGATGATGGTCGAACAGTCGGAACGATTTGGTTTAGCGCAGTTACATCAACTTCGGGGACGAGTCGGCCGAGGGAAATCCGCGTCACATTGCATTCTTATGTATGGGCCTAGCGTCAGCGACCTAGGCAAAGAGCGATTAAGGGCAGTCACAGAAAGTACAGATGGGTTTTATCTTGCAGAAAGAGATCTTGAGCTACGTGGTCCCGGGGATGTGTTTGGTACCCGCCAGTCCGGCATGCCCATGTTTCGGATGGGTGATTTACTTCGCGATCGAGCGTTGATGGAAAATGCCAGTGGAGAGGCCGAGCGTTGGTTAACATCAGAGCATGACAGCAAGGGTTTAATTAGTTTCGTAGAGGCAACTTGGGAGAAGCGATTTAGATTGGGCGGCGTTGGGTGATTAGAATTCTCGGGCAACTGGATCGCTTCTGAGTTTTGATATGCGTGTTATTGGTGGCGCTCTTAAGGGACGACGGCTAGATCCCCCAAAATGGCCCGGTCTTCGTCCTACGTCGGATAGGCTAAGAGAGACATTGTTTAATGTCCTCGGCGATCGAGTAGATGGCGCTCAGTTTATTGATGGGTTTGCTGGGACTGGCGCCGTCGGCATTGAGGCGCTCAGTCGAGGAGCTGCCCACGTGACGTTCGTGGAAACGGATCCACGTGCTGTGCGACTCATTAAAGCCAACCTTCGTCACTGTGCTTTAAAGGCTCGTTATACTATCGTGCATGTAGCAATACAGAGGGCCTGGAGAATAATGAAGGATGGATCATCTGGCATCATCTTTCTGGATCCTCCTTATGGGTATGCCGACCTCGAGACTGTTTTGGTTGGGGCTGCCGGACAGTTAGCTGAGGACGGGTTGGTGGTGTTAGAGCATGCCGCTCGGCGAAAGATAGACGAGAGTGTTGACGGCTTATCGCGAAGTCGCGTTGTCTCTGCTGGAGACAGCGCTCTGAGTTTCTATGATTCGAAAGTGTGAATGGATTAATTCTAACAGGTGAATGGTTAGAGGTGGTTATGGTTGGTGCGAGTGATAGAAAACGCGTTGCTGTGTATCCTGGGTCTTTCGATCCGTTAACGAACGGTCACGTCGACATCATTCTTCGCGGCGCTCGATTATTTGACCGCATAATTGTGGCTTTACTCGAGAACGCTGATAAATCACCCATGTTCACCATTGGGCAGCGACTTGAAATTGCTAAGAAAGTGTTTGCTTCTCATCATAATGTCGATGTCGATACCTTCGACGGACTGCTCGTAGATTATGTGAGGCTTCAGGGGGCGAACGTAATTGTGAGGGGTCTTCGAGCAATCTCTGATTTTGAATTTGAACTACAGATGGCCCTTATGAATCGACGGTTAAATCCGGACGTCGAAACAGTCTTTATGATGCCAGCGGAGCATTACACGTATGTAAGCTCTCGACTTGTGAAAGAAATATGTGGGCTTGGCGGCTCAATAGCTGGATTGGTGCCTGAGACGGTTGAGGCTCAATTACGACAGAAGCAGAAATCCAAGTAAGAGAGTAGGCGTTTACTGCGGTAATAGGCGCTGGAAGAGCGGAGTGTGGCAGTGGATATGTTGGCCGATAGGATGAACCGGGTTGCCTCTTCGCCTACGTTGAAAGTTGGCTTAGAGGCGGCGCGACTTCGCCGCACCGGCGCGGACGTGGTTGATTTTGGTGCCGGTGAGCCTGACTTTTCCACGCCTCCAAGTGCAAAGGCTGAGGCTAAAGCTGCGATTGATGCAGACTTCACGAAATATACGGCGAACGCTGGAATAGATGAGCTAAAAGAAGCAATTGCTAATCGGTATCGTTCTGCTTACGGGGTTGATTATTCGCCAGGGCAGGTGATCGTAACTGCCGGGGGAAAGCAGGCTCTCTACAATACCGCGATGGCGTTATTTGGTCCGGGTGATGAGGTTGTAACCCATTCACCGGGATGGCCATCAATCCCAGAGCAAATACGGCTGGCTGACGCCGCTCCTGTAATGGTGAGGACTGATGCTGAAGACGGTTTTCGAGTCAAGCCGCAGGCCATTCTGTCTGCACTCACTCGCCGCACACGGGGAATCATCATTAACTCACCAGGGAATCCAACGGGTGCGGTGATATCAGAAGGTGACCTCGCGCTGATCGCTGACGAGGCAAAGGCTCGAGGGATTTGGGTCGTACTAGATTTATGTTACGAGCGTCTTATTTACGAATCAGTTGCGCACAATTTACCCATGGTCTTATGGAGTCGGATGCCCGAGTTGTCAATAGTTACAGGTTCTATGTCGAAGGCTTATGCGATGACGGGTTGGCGTTGTGGCTGGGTAATTGGACCGAAGCAGGTTGTTGCTGCATGTGGCGCCATTCAAAGTCACGCAACCTCGAATGTCTGCTCGATCACGCAGCGAGCGGCGCTCGGAGCACTTGAGGGCCCGCAGGAATGTGTTGACGAGATGCTTGAGGAATATCGATCTCGTCGAGATCGTGTCATGGATTGGCTCCAGAGCGACTCGCGAATTCGCCTTGTGAGGCCAGCCGGAGCCTTCTATCTTTTTCCAGACATCTCGGAACTTCTGTTAGATTGTAAGATTCCAACCTCAGTAGACTTTGCTCAGAAATTACTCACCGAAGCGCACGTTGCAGTAACCCCAGGCGAGGCATTTGATGCGCCTGGATTTCTACGTATTTCCTACGCCACCTCGATTGAACGATTGCGTGAAGGGGTTGAAAGGATTCATAGGTTCATACGTAGCTTCGGTCCGGCGCCCGGAACTGTCTGACCTGTCGATTTGTGAGGTCGCCTTGGTTATGTGTGGAAGACCTCCTCTTCCTAGAGAAGCATGTTGAAAGCAGAGTTTATTCGTAAAGTTGAAGAGGTTGTTGGGCTGAAAGGCTGTGGTCGTGGCCAAGACGCTCTTGAACTCTACAGCGCTGACGCCTCGAGGTGTGAAGGAAGGGCTGAACTTGTGGTCTTTCCTGACACTACGGACCAGATTTCCACCGTTGCAGCATTGTGCAATCACCATCGGGTGCCGCTAACGGTGAGAGGGGCTGGTACGGGCTCTACGGGAGGTGCTGTACCGTCGCAGGGCGGCATCCTATTAGCCATGGAGCGTTTCAGTCGCATCATTGAAATTGATCAAGTTAACCTCCTGGCTATAGTCGAGCCGAACGTTGTAACCGGTGAGCTCCAGAAGATGGTTGAGTCGATAGGATTATTTTATCCACCGGATCCGGCTAGTTTGAATCGCTGCGCTATTGGGGGAAATATCGCGGAATGCGCAGGCGGTCCAAGAGCGTTTAAATATGGAACCACTAAACGTTATGTTCTTGGCTTGGAGGCTGTTTTGGCAACTGGAGAAATCATTCATACCGGTGGCAAGACAGTGAAGAATGTAGTCGGGTACGACCTGACCCAAACCCTGATTGGATCGGAAGGTACGTTGGCCATCGTGACTAAGGCCATACTTCGCTTGATACCTCTTCCTCCATGTCGTGAAACAGTTCAAGCGACGTTTAGGCATGTTGATGACGCGGTTGGGGCAATGATCGAGCTGGTCAAGGCCCGTGTTATTCCGTCTGCGTTAGAGCTTATTGACTTGGAATCACTCGAAGCCGTTGCTCGCTACTTAGACGATCGAACTCTGGCGCCAGCGGGGACGGCAGCGATGCTTTTACTAGAGGTGGATGGGTTACCGGAGACAGTGCGAGAGGAGGCAGCCCGGGTTGAGGATGCTTGTCGGCGGGTTGGCGCGGAGACCGTCCGATGTGCGGCCGATGTCGAGACCCGGGATGAATTGTGGCGGGTACGCCGAGAGCTGTCGCCGGCCCTTAAGGTGATTGCAGGGTTAAAACTAAATCATGATGTTGTTGTTCCTAAATCTAAGGTGCCTGACCTGTTTAAGGTGGTGGAGCAGCTTCGAATCAATTTTGATCTAACCATTGCATGTTTTGGGCACGTCGGGGATGGCAACATACACGTCAACATCATGGTCGATCCAAATGAACTTCGTGCGGTTTCCCGCGCAGCTGATGCGGAGCTTCAATTGTTTAAAGAGGTCGTTCGCCTAGAAGGTGTGATTAGTGGCGAACACGGCATCGGCTTGTCAAAGCGACCGTTTATGAAGCTCGGCTTATCATCTGACGAACTGGCCTTAATGAGTCGACTCAAGGCTGCGTTTGATCCAAACGGAATATTGAACCCTGGTAAAATCTTTCCCGATTGTTCGCAGGACGATTCAGAAAGCAGTGGATGACACGGACCAAGGACTGCCTGGCTAACGGTTCGTTACGATTAAGACGTTCTGTAGAATATTTTCAGGATCTGGCTGGAGGAGATCGCGTATACGCAGGCCGGCTCTATCGATGTAAGTAATTTGGTCAATTGGTCGTCCCAGTTGCTGTGCTCGTGGCCTCAGTCCTACCCAATCTCTTTCCGGAAGTATGCATAGGACCGGCGTCGTTGTTTCCAGAAAAGCGCTGACTTGCTCGGTGGTGAACATTTCGTGGCGCGGATGCCCGGAATAGAAGACCTGGTTCCGACCGAATGCCCGATAGGTACCGAGCAGATATTCACTCTGCCAATGTTTTGAGATGATGGCGCTTACCTGCTCAACGGGTGCTGGGCGATAAGTTGAAAACAGCTGTGTGTGAAGAACCAGGAGGATCACAGCGCTAGCAGCTGTGATTATAGGTATTACCCGATTCAGGGAAACGAAGATTGGCGAAATGGCGACCGCCGTTCCGGCGCCAATTAGGATGAGCCCCGTAAGCCAGGGATAGGTCGATCCAAGAAGCTCGAGTATCGGAGAAGCTCGAAAAAACAGAATGCCGAGGATTAACCAAAAGGTGGCAACCAACGCCACGGAGGTGCGCATCAATAGCGTGGGCTGTGCGCTGAGTTGCCTTTGAATACTCCTAGCAAGAAGGATGGCCAATGGTGCAAGGGCGGGAAGAATGTAGCGTGGCTGCTTGCCAATCGAAAGAGTGTAGAAGAGTAGTGGAGCAGCTGCCCAGACAACAAGCCGTAGACAAGTCGGTGATGGAAGTGTTCTGGCCTTGAGTGCTTTGATGAGGTCGGGTATCCACAGAATCGTGAATGGTGTCCAAGGTAGCAACCCGCCGGCAAGCACTGGAAGGTAAAACCATAGCGGTCGCGTTTGATTAAATTCTTCTGTTGTAAACCTTGCAATATTCTCGCCGACAAAAAAATAAACAAGGTAGGAAGGGCCGTGCTGATAAGCCATGACCAGGAACCATGGTGAGGCCAATACGAGAAATAGCAGGATGGCTATCACCGGCAAGATTGGTCTAAGACCGGTGGAGCGTCCAGGGCCAGGACTGACGACGCCTGGGTTGGCGTGTTTCCAATAAGCCAGCGGTAACGCAACCATTAAAGGTAAAACGATTCCGATCGGCCCCTTTGCAAGACATGCAAGCGCTGCCGAGGCCGCCGCGGCTAGGAGCCATGTCCGACGGTGCGAATCGGAATTAACGGCCTGGCCATTTCCAGCATCGATCGGGTTGCATGACAACGCCCGTAATAATGACCATGTTGCGAAAACAATAAGCACCGTTACGGGTAGGTCGGGAAGAGCTTGCCATGCAATCGCAGAAGTGCCGAATGTTGTGGCTACTATGGAACCGGCGAGAAATCCAGTGGAGGTGTTGTACCATCGCCGACCTATTGTGAAGGTTAGTAGGACTAATAAAAGGCCCGCAAATGCGGATGGAAAGCGAGCAGCGGTCTCATTGACACCAGTGAGTAAGTAGCCTGTTCCGATGAGCCAGTACATCAGGACGGGCTTTTGAAATCGTACAGTGTCGTTGTAATGGGGAGTTAGCCAATCACCGGTCATCACCATTTGACGGGCAGCTTCGGCATAATATGCCTCATCCGAGTCCGCTATGGCGCCATTACCGAGGGCGAGGAAGAACGTGACAGCGCAGAGCACCACGAGCCAGCGTAGGGGCGTCTGCACGGGTGGATTGTAACCCAGCTAGGAAGTGTAAAGATGGGATCGCAGGCTTGTTAATGGCGTTTTTTCTAGCAGTTGACAGTCCTGAGCCTCTTTCGTATACTCAAATCTCGTCGGGCATTGCTCGCATTGCGAATAGTCAGACTGCGGAACTTCCTGTTTCGCCTTTTACAATCCACACCCCTTACAACCTCTACTTACGGTTAACGTCTTTATGACAACAGAAAAAAAGCGCTCCTCAGCGCGTGCAGCCAACGATCAGGCCAGCGGCCAAGATTCAACAGCGGTTACGTCCCCGAAGTTGGCTCAGAAATCGAACTCCCGAAAACAGGGAAACACCTTAAACATTAGCGAGCTTAAGGAGATGAGTATCCAGAAGCTCACTCAAGTTGCCAAGGACCTGAGTGTTGCTGGCGCGACTGGCATGCGGAAACAGGAGCTCATTTTTCAGATTCTGAAAGCACAGACGGAAAAAAGTGGCTTCATTTTCTCTGAGGGTGTGCTTGAGGTATTGCCTGACGGTTACGGTTTTCTACGCGCGCCTGACTACAACTACCTTCCAGGGCCTGACGACATTTACGTTTCTCCGTCACAAATACGTAAGTTTGATTTGCAGACTGGGGACACGGTGTCTGGGCAAATCCGGCCACCGAAGGAGGGAGAGCGTTATTTCGCCTTGATTAAGGTTGAAGCCGTGAACTTCGAGGCGCCTGATCAGGCTAGGAACAAGTTATTTTTTGAAAACCTAACACCTCTTTATCCTGAGGAGCGGGTGAAGCTCGAAACCGGAGGTGACAATTTGTCAGCTCGGGTCATGGACCTCATGACCCCAATAGGCAAGGGACAACGTGGGTTGATCGTGGCCTCGCCGCGTACGGGCAAGACGATGCTGCTGCAGAACATCGCCCAATCAGTTTCTGCAAATCACCCTGAAGTCTATTTAATAGTGTTGCTAATTGACGAACGGCCTGAAGAAGTCACAGATATGCAGCGGTCCGTAGATGGGGAGGTCATTTCATCAACATTTGATGAGCCAGCGCAGAGGCATGTGCAGGTTGCTGAGATGGTGATAGAGAAGGCTAAGCGCCTAGTAGAACATAAAAAGGATGTGCTCATTGTTCTCGATTCAATTACGCGGCTCGCACGGGCGTACAACACCGTAATACCACCCTCCGGGAAAGTCCTTTCTGGCGGCTTAGATTCGAATGCATTGCAGAAACCGAAGCGGTTTTTTGGTGCCGCCAGAAATATTGAGGAAGGTGGCTCCTTAACGATCATGGCAACCGCATTGGTTGATACTGGCTCGAGAATGGACGACGTGATTTTTGAAGAATTTAAGGGCACCGGCAATATGGAGATTCACCTTGATCGAAAATTAGTCGAAAAACGTGTTTTCCCTGCGATTGACATACAAAAGAGTGGCACTCGGAAGGAAGAGTTGCTAATTGATAAGGATGATCTCAATAGGGTGTGGGTGCTTCGTAAGGTATTAGCACCTCTTTCTGCGGTTGAGGCGATGGAGCTTTTGTTGGATAAGATGGGCAAGGCGGAGTCGAACTCCGACTTTCTTTCGGCAATGCAAAAAATGGGATAGGTAGGGTGCCGGTGGCTGGAACGATGACGATTAAGGTTCGACGGAATGGCCCCTATCGTATAGATGGCGAAGGGGTGACGATTATCGATTGGCAGGGGCAGAAATATGCCGCCAAGGACGGTAACGTTGTTCTCTGCCGGTGTGGCGCTTCAGCCAATAAACCGTTTTGTGACGGCGCCCATTCTCGAATTGGATTTGCGCCAGACTCAACTACTGAGGATAACTTGACTTAGGTCGGATAGGGGGTCGAGTAAAGGGCCACTAGGAAGGCTCCTTTGCCGTGTTAGACCCCTCGAGTTTAGCTAATGCCTCGTAATGAGCGCGTTCCCTGTCGTTAAGCTGAGTTGGTAATAGAAGCTCGACGGTTGCGTAGAGAGCGCCGCGATCCTCTGGCTTTCGCACTCCCGGCATTCCCTGTCCTTTTAAGCGGAACACCTGCCCAGGTTGGGTTCCTGGTGGTATTTTTAGATTGAGGGCTATCCCCTCAACGTTTTGCACGGGAACGGCTCCTCCTAGAATAGCTGTTGTGAGTGGAACAGTAACCGAGGTATGAAGGTCGCGCCCTTTTCGGCGAAACTTCGGATGTGGGACAATTCGCACTCTTAGCAGCAGTTCTCCCGAAGCAGTCGAGCCGCCTTCTGGGCCATAAGGGATTCGAATTCGAGAGCGGTCGCTTACACCAGGTGGAATTCGGACGCTAACCACTCTAGTTTTATTGGCACTAAGAATTGAGATGCGTCGCTCCACGCCCAGAAAAGCTTCCTCGAGTGATAGGTCGATTGTCTGATTCACCTCTTTTGATTCTTTTCGCCGAGGACCTCGGGGGCGGGGTTGGCCAGGAGTTCCTCCAAAAAAGGCGTTAAAGAAATCCGAGAATGGGCTTGCGCCGTCGGCTCCTAGATTAGGTCCTCTAGTGGCATCGCCAAAATCAATTGTCCACCCACCACCGCCTCCAAAGGGCATTCCGCGGCCGAATGGGTCCTGATGGGGAGTGCCTGGCGATCCTGATTGCTCATACATCTTCCAGTTAGCTCCCAGCTCGTTGTATTTCCTTCGGGTCTCAGGATTCCCCAAAACCTCATAGGCCTCGGTAATGTTTTTAAAGACCGATTCGGCTTTTGCATTACCGGGATTCACATCCGGATGATGTTTACGGGCGAGCCTGCGGTAGGCCTGCTTGATTTCCTTATCAGTGGCGTTCTTGCTTACCCCGAGAGTGTCGTAATAGTCCATAAATTGCATGATCCGGCTGATAACCTGATGAGTTGACAGGAGACTGGATTAATCGAATCATTGAATGAAGGATTTGATCATTACGAAATATGAGGCAAATTAGTGATTGATATAGACTTTGGTTGGAACGAATCTATCTCTTGATACAACGTGGGTCAAGATCGGACGGTAACTACTCTCTCGAATGCTGGAAGTTGTAAACGCAGCCTGGTAGAGCCTTCTAACTTTTCACCCTGCACGGACTTTTAACATTGACTAATCGAGAAACCTTTTCCTCTCGCTGGGGGCTTATCCTGGCCGGTCTCGGTCTGGCGGTTGGAACTGGTAACTTGTGGCGCTTTCCGCGCATTGCTGCAGAAAACGGCGGCGCTGCATTCCTCATTCCATGGATCATTTTTTTGTTTTTGTGGTCATTGCCCCTCATGATCGCGGAGTTTGGCATTGGCCGCGGCACTCGTCGCGGCGTAGTTGGCTCCTTCGCTAAGTTGATCGGGTCACGATACGCATGGATGGGTGGTTTTATCGCCGTTACAACGATAATGGTTCTGTTTTACTACACCGTTGTCACCGGTTGGGCGTTGAAGTATTTTTTCGTCGCGATCAGGGGGGGAATACCCGCAGGGTCCCCAGAAGCCTACTGGGCAACTTACAGCCACTCGGTGTGGCAGCCCATTTTCTTTCACCTTATTTCTGTCGGGATCGGCGCCTTTATTATTCAACGTGGAGTTGTGCATGGGATTGAACGAGCGAATCGCATTCTTATTCCAATATTGTTTCTATTGTTGATCGTGGCGGTTATTCGGTCTGTGACACTTCCAGGTGCGGACCGCGGTTTGGCGTTTTTGTTTAACCCTGACCTCTCGGCATTAAAAAGCCACAAAACTTGGCTCGAAGCGCTGACTCAATCTGCATGGTCTACTGGTGCTGGGTGGGGCATGCTGCTTACCTATGCGACGTATATGCGGCGAAATGACGATGTTGTGTTGAACGCATCTACAATTGGCTTAGGTGACAACTCGGCATCGCTTTTAGCCGGCATGGCGATAGTGCCGACGGCGTTTGCCTTACTCTCGAATGAGGAAGCCCAGGCGGCTATGGCATCCGGCAATGAAGGCCTAACCTTTATATGGATTCCACAGCTCTTTGCACTGGTGCCGTTCGGCCACGTCTTTCTTCCCTTGTTTTTTTTAGCGTTGTTTTGTGCGGCCCTTTCCACCTTGATTGCGATGATTGAGTTTGCAACTCGAATACTGATGGACGGAGGTGTGAAAAGACGCAGAGCGGTACGATTGGTTGCCAGCGTGGTGGCAGTCATGGGAATACCTTCTGCGGTGAGCATGACGGTGTTTGTGAATCAGGACTGGGTGTGGGGACTCGCACTTATGATCAGCGGGTTATTTATTGCGATCGCCGTAATACGGTTTGGTCAAGATCGATTTTTGAATGAGTTTGTTAATGTTGAAGGTAACGACCTGAATCTTGGACGATTCTACGGATGGCTTATTAGATATGTAGTGCCAGCTGAGTTTATCGCTATCTTTTCCTGGTGGGTGTATGCCGCGGTCACAGCGCCAGGGTCTAAGCCTTGGTGGAATCCTACCGATCCGGTCGGTCTTGGTACGTGTTTGCTTCAATGGGGCGTGGCTCTGTCGCTCCTGATCTATTTCAATAAGGGCATCGCAGAACGTAGTTTGCATGAAGAGAAGGGGCAATTATGAGTTACGACACCTGGATAATGATGGTTATCGTGCTCATCGTGAACTGGGGTGGCTTTGTAGCGATGCTCGCCTATGGTATTCAGCGAGAGGCTCGAAAGGAGAAGTTAGGGTCTATTTCAAAGCCGGACCATTATTGAGGTGGGAACTGTCCTCGGGATGACGATTTCTAGGATTTCTGCCAAGACATTCCCTACGGTCTTTTATCAGGGTGGATGGGTTCTTCGAAGGAGGATGATGTGGGGTATCCAGAGTTCATGATCGCGCCGATGCGTGAAGAGTTAGTGCGGTTAGGCGTGAAAGAGCTACGCACTGCCGCTGAGGTGGACAACCTCGTTAAAGATACCAAGGGTACGGTGATGGTGGTAGTGAACTCTGTCTGTGGCTGTGCAGCCGGGCGGGCTCGGCCAGGGGTTGCCTTAGCGCTTCAGCATGCGACAACACCTGATGTTACCGCCACGGTCTTTGCCGGGGCGGACATTGAGGCCACCGAACAGGCTCGGTCCCACTTCGTTGGATATCCGTCCTCATCTCCAGCAATTGGACTACTCAAGGATGGCCACCTGGTCTATATGATGGAGCGACATCAAATTGAGGGTCAGGAGGCTCCAGCTATCGCCAGACAGTTAATCGGTGCATTTGAAGAGCACTGCTCGACAGTCGAAGTCGCTCGTTGAGTCGGTTACGGTTGGTTTTCTGGCGGGCGGTGGATGCATGCCGCCCGTTCTTATTGTACCGGTAGTTATTTAGAGCAAGGACTGGTAACGGGAAGCGGGCCTACGTGAGCGTAGCGGTTAGACGTGCTTGCAACAACTTCGTCATCATGCCTTGAGGACCACCAAATGCAATTAGTAGAACCGCCTGAAATGGCGAGTCGGGACTTGAAGTCATAAGCGCGTTAATTGAATTCTACCCTAGGAAAATCGGGATGTGGATCAGTCGGAAAGTATGGGTCGGTTGTTGCCCGTGCTATACTCGCCCGTTTTTATGTCTCGAATACTTGTGACAAATGATGATGGCATTCGATCCGACGGTCTGGAATCTCTTGCTGTCGCACTCGAAGAGTTGGGCGATGTGGTGGCGGTTGCACCTCTACTCGAGTCTAGTGCGATTAGTCACTCATTAACACTGCGGAGACCGTTACGACTAGAGCGGATTGCACGACAAAGGTACGCTGTGGACGGTACGCCGGCCGATTGTGTAAACGTCGCTCTAGTGAAGCTCCTAGGGGGGCTACCGGATGTGGTGGTCTCCGGAATCAATAAGGGGGCTAACGTCGGTGATGACGTTTTCTATTCGGGCACGATTGCTGGGGCAATGGAGGCGACACTACTCGGGATTCCCAGTTTGGCAATATCTTTAGAGCGAACGGCAAACCCATTCAATTTTTCCCAAGCTTGCTCAGTGGCCGTAAGTCTTACCAAATCAGTGCTTAGTGAACGATTGCCTGAGCGAACAGTTCTTAACGTGAATGTTCCCGAGCGGCCTGCGAAAGGTGTTCGCGTAACCGTTCAGGGCCGTCGAAATCCAGTTTCATCCTTAGCCGATCGCCTTGACCCTCGAGAGGAGCCATATTTTTGGATTCAACAGGGTAAGGCGCGTTGGGAGGAGATGGAACATTCTGACCACCATGCATTAGCTGATGGCTGGATATCGATAACGCCACTTCAGTCAGACCTAACTAATCATGCGGCCCTAGAACTTATAGCTGACTTGTCTCGTACTCGATCGACTGAGGTAGAATAGGCGGCCAAACGGTCGGGGCGTGGCTCAGCCTGGTAGAGCACTCGGTTCGGGATCGAGGGGTCGGAGGTTCAAATCCTCTCGCCCCGACCACTTTCCATAGCAGGCGCGGATTTAGAATGTCGATCGCGCCATCGTAACTCGAGATTACGATCTACTAACGATTAACCTTCTCGTGGCCTCTTAGTAACTCGTGGTTGGCGCTCTTGGTTTCACGTATCGGTCGTACCAGGCCAGGTAACGTTCATAGCGGTCTTGCTGATAGGTTGGACGGCGAATGCCGTGGCTTTGATCGGGATAGATAACCAATTCGGTTTCTCTCCCAAGCCGTCTAAGAGCTTGGTATAGCTGCTCTGAATTTAACGCTGGAACATTCCAGTCAACTTCGCCATTCATGACAAGAGTAGGTGTCGTGATGTCGTCAACTCTGAAAAAAGGCGATAGATGAATCCAAAGATCTAGGTTGCGCCACGGCAGGCCAAGTTCTGCTTCCCACTGACGTTGATAATGGTCGGTTCCGTAATTCGATAGGTAGTTGACTTCACTCGCGCCAGTTATTGCTGCTCGAAATCGGTTCGTCTTGGTTATGACGTGGTTCGTCAATATACCGCCGTAGCTCCAGCCTCCAATTCCAAGTCGGTTGGGGTCAGCGATATTGTTCTCAACCAGGTGATCGACGGCTGCAATTACGTCATCAAAATCCTTATTGCCCCAGTCAGCCCAGATAGCCCGCGAAAATTCAAATCCATAGCCAGATGATCCTCTCGGATTTGCCGCGACGACGGCGTAGCCATGAGCTGCAAAGAGTTGCCATTCGAAGCGAAAAGCTGTCGAATATTGGCTCACTGGTCCGCCGTGAATTCTTAGCAGTGTTGGTAATTCGGTGCCTTCGGGTTCCCCTGGCGGCCGGGTGAGAAACGCTCCCACCGGGGTTCCATCAGCACTTACCGCTGTGAACCGTTCTACTGGCGCAAGTGTGATAGTGGCAAGATGTTTATCATTGACTTGGCTTATTCGCGTGAGTCCGCTTGAGTCGACACGAGAAATTTCCCCTGGGTAGTGCGGCTGGCTTTCCAGAATGACGATGTTGCCGTTCTTGTCGAGGTCGAAATTTGACAAAGTTCTTTCCCCGGCAACTACGCGTTCAACGGCTCCACCATCAATTGGGGATTTTGCCAAGTGCCGATTGCCCTCGTCCTCAAGTAGGAAAAGAACATGTTCGCCATCGGGTGTCACTCGCGGAGACGAGCCGTTGCGATCCAGTTCTGCGCCTAGGTGGATTGGGTTTCCTCCCGCGACAGGAATTACTGCGACATACCGAGGGGCATACCAAATGTCAGATGGATTTCCACCGGCAACGTAGGTAATAAATGTGCCATCAGGACTAAAAGAAGGTGAGCCGTCACTACCCTCAGAAGTTGTGAGTTTTCGAATCGTTGCATCCGAGCGTGGCTCGGTTAAGAAGATGTCGGTATTCGCATTGGAGTCGGGTTCCTCGGTCCGATTACTAACGAAAGCAAGAAGAGATCCGTCGGGAGACCAGGCTGGCGAGGAATCATCATGGGGTCCGTCGGTGACTTGCTGGGTATTCTTGGTGGTTACATCGAAAACATGAAGGTGACGATGACGATTAGTCAAATAGCCCTGTCCGTCCCGTTTAAATTGAAGCCGCGTGATGACTATTGGCTTTCTAACGTCGGAATCATTCGATTCATTCGGATCCGCATCGGAGGCGATTATGGCGAGCTTGGATGCGTCGGGAGACCAGCTGAAACTCGAAACGCTTCCGTCGTAACTTGTAAGCCTGATCGCCTCACCGCCGCGACGGTCAAGGAGCCATACCTGTGAGCCGTTTCCCTCTCTTGAGGAGAGAAAGGCGAGATATCGCCCGTCCGGACTCCACCGAGGACTTGATTCCGAACCTTCCGTGGAGGTCAGACGGACGGCTTCTGCCGTAGGATCCGTCAGTGACGACATATAAATGTCCACATCGCGACGATCGGCGTCAATATCCATGCCGGAAACTGTGTAGGCAACCCACGCGCCGTTGGGACTAATCGTGGGTGCGCCAACGGTGCGTAGTTCGAAAAGGTCGGCAATTTCTAAGGGCTGACGGTTTTGTCCAAATACGGGACTGGCAAGCGCCAGGCAGATTAGCAAGGTGTAAAGCGATCGTGCCGTCGTGTTCATAGACGCCTTTCGTGCCGTAAAGAGGACATCGAGATGCGAACTCCAATGCATTGTAGGCGATTCTGCTTGGCTTGACACAAAAGTGTCGGCGCTAGAGGATCGGGTTTCCTGTGGACAGAGACCCGACCCGAGGTATCCAAGATTGTTATGAGCCTAAATGATGAGAAGCTGAGCCGAAGTACCAGATTTGACCGATTTAGCCAGAGAACCGAATGGCCGATGGCTATTCTGGCTATCAGCCTTGTTCCAATTCTTATCATTGAGAGCGAAGCGGTCGACCCGACCGTGCTAAACATTGCACTCTTATTGAATTGGATAATTTGGTTTGCGTTCTGTGCGGAGTATTTTTCCAAGCTTGTCCTGGCTCCCCAACGACTCAAATTCATTCGCGTCGCATGGTTTGACCTTGCCATTATTTTGCTATCTCCGCCGTTTCTTCCGGCGCTTTTTGAGGGCACCCGTACGTTACGACTACTTCGAGTGCTTCGTCTCCTTCGGGTGCTGGCGGTGGCTGGTCTTGGACTTCGACTCTTACGGAAGCTTCTCGGGCGGCATCAATTTCATTATCTTGGGACAGTTGCTGTTGGCCTCGTGGCTCTTTGCGGCGTGGGTGTCTATTTTCTTGAGCGAAACGAAAATCCCTCAATCGATACTTTTGGGGATGCACTGTGGTGGGCAATCGTGACAGCTACTACCGTCGGATACGGTGATGTTTCTCCTGTGACGATAGAGGGGCGGGTGATTGCCGTCATATTAATGATTGCAGGGATTGGGGTAATTGGTGCGTTTACCGCTACGGTAGCGAGCCTTTTTTTAGAGGATGACGGCTCGAAGGGGCAGGCGAAGATCGACCATCGTCTGGACATAATTGAGACTAAATTAGATCGTTTAATGGTGGAGATTGCTAAGAATAATTCTAGACAGCCTTGAGCTGTAGAATTTTGTCATCTGAAATGCAGCGGTCATGAAGTCAACGCTTGTGTCGCGGCGATATGTAATTCGTGGAAGGGTCCAAGGTGTCGGATTCCGTATCTTTGTACAAAAGGCTGCACGGAAAGAGGGTTTGGATGGGCAGGTGTTGAACCGAGTCGATGGAAGCGTTGAGGCCGTGGCCGTCGGCGGGGTCGAAGCCATCAAGAGGTTCGAGCAGGCCCTCCGCGAGGGGCCACCAAATGCAAGGATTGAGGGTGTCGGGATAACAGACTGCGCACCGACAGGGCTTGGTTCGGGGTTCTCGATTCTGCCATGACACGCATAGAGGGATGCCTACACGTTCCAATGAAGCCCTCCAACTGTCTCTGCTAGACTAATCAAGCCTGGGGAATGCGCGTGTAGCTCAGATGGATAGAGCAACCGCCTCCTAAGCGGTAGGTCCCCGGTTCGAATCCGGGCACGCGCGCCAATTGTTATTACAGTGCTGGCCGATGATTCATCACCATGGCTAGGTATAATAGTTGGAGGTAGATTTACGTTCATCCGAGGGACAGAAATCCATGAAGCGATCTGAGCGACATCATCTAAAAGAGAACGCGTTGGCGGCGAAGATCGCGAGTTTTCAAATGGTCCTTGAAAACCGTAAGCGAGAAATAGCGATCCTTGCATCTCTCGTAATCCTTTTCGCTATTGGTGGTGGTATTTATGTTTCCTATCAACGGGCGGAGCAGGCCAAGGGAACGGATCTACTTGCGGATGCGTTAACTACTGCTTCAGCGCCAGTAATTCCACCGCCTCCACCGCCGGATCCTTCTGATCCAACTTCGATTCCTCCTGCGGCAGCCTTTCAGCCGGGAAGCTTTACTTCTGAGAATCGAAGAGCTGAAGCGGCTTTGGAGAAGTTCATGCTAACAGCTGAAACCTATCCCGAAAGTTTGGCTGGGATAACAGCTAGTTATCACGCAGCAAGCCTTCTTGTCGATTTTGGGCGACGAGATGAAGCGGAGCTGCAATATCAGAGGGTGGTTGATGTTGCGGGAGCAAGTATATACGGACGGATGGCACGTCTTGGTCTGGCCGAAACGAAAATGTATTCGGGCAATGTAGAGGCAGCCATTCAACTGTTCGAGGAAGAGGTCACTTCGGTGGACTCTCAGATGCCCCTAGACGGCCTATTAATGCAATTAGGCCGCGCCTACCTTCTTGCTAACCGTTCCATGGAAGCCAAGGAAAGTTTTGCGCGTATCGTTGACGAGTTTCCGGGGTCTAGCTATGGATTGGTTGCCCAGGCTGAATTGGATAGGTTTGAAATATCTGAAGAAAGTTAGGGTGCGCCGAGGCGATAAGTGAGCAATTTGTAGACGAGTTTTGCGCAGAGAACATTTGGATGCGCAAGTCCAGATATTGGGCACAGTTCCACGACATCGCAAGCGATAACCTCCCGCTCACGAAAAGTTAACCGTAAAATTTGAATTAGTTCGGTCCAAGATAAGCCACCAGGCTCGGGTGTGCCCACGGCAGGCATCACTGCTGGATTGAGTCCATCGCAATCAATGGTGATGTAAACCCTCCGTCGAAGTGTGCTGACGATATCTTCGACCCAGTTGGCTTGATCTCGCATTTTCACGTCGTAGAAGAGCGTTGTGGGAAGGGAATCGGCAATCATAGCCTCTTCAGTTGAAAGGCTGCGAATACCAACTTGGGTGCCGGATGCGTAATCTAGCGATCGGCGCATCGCGCAAGCATGGCTATTTGGGTTACCAAGATACGAGTCTCGCAAATCAGCATGGGCGTCTATCTGAAGAATCGATAGGTCGTCGTAATGGGCGGCGGCGGCAGCGACCAGCGGAGGGGTAATTGAATGCTCGCCTCCGAGGGTTACCAGGAACTTATTGAGACTGATGATGGTCGTGGCGACCCGTTGGATTTCAGCCAGGGCTTCGACTTGATCGGAATAAGGCAGTTCCATCTCTGGAAGGGTGCAGATGCCTTGTGTGTGCACATCGATTCCAAGTTCTTCGTCCCATAATTCCAGCTGGGATGAAGCGCGAAGAATTTCACTCGGCCCTAGTCGCGTTCCGGAAAGATAAGAGACGGTTCGTTCCAAGGGGGCTGGGAGGACCACGGTAGGAGCGTCCGCAAATGTCGCTTGGGGACAGTCGTCACCACCGAATGGCAAGTTATCACCATGCGGATACTCGAATGGCCAACTCACCTCTGTTCCTCGAAGCGGTTACTAGGAAGGAGGTCGCCATCCACTGAGATTCGTGGGCCGTTGAGAGTAAAGACCGAGAATCGGCGGTGTTTTAGAACGTCCGGCATACTCGTGGAGAGGGCAGTCGCAAGGAGTGGCAAAGCGATGGTGGCGTCTGCGTTGACGGTAACTTGGTCGGCGTCGGCAGCGACCTTGCCCCAACTACGGGCCTCATCAAGGGTGGACCCTGAAGCTCCGCCAAAGTGTGGAACGTCAGCAACAATCTGGAGAGCATAGCAGTGACCACCTATTCCGGCACTGTAGAACTCGGCCTGCACACTGGCCTGATTAATAAAGTTCTTTGGGGTACCTCCGCCAAGTACTATCGATGCTGTTCGACGTTTGCGAATAACGAGATTTGCCGATTCGATTATGTCGCCGATCACATCGATTTGAGCCGTCCCTGCTGTTGAGTGTCTACCTTGCGACAAGCCCATGCCGATGGAAGAATCAGCAATTGCGGGACAGAAGATGGGGACGTTCGCTCGATAGGCCGAAGTAAGAATTCCATCCCGCTTGGTTTCGTTCCATAAGTGTTCACCAAGCCTGTAAAGAAGCTCCCTGCTGGTATATGGACGATTATCTAGACCTTCGGAAAAGGCTGCGATCCAGTTATCGTTGTCAATAAATTCGTCCTCGTCCATTAGGGTGTCGTAAACACGATCAATATGCGCGGCCTGTAGGGCTCGATCGTCCGTCTGAGGGGATCCTTGAAAGTGTTGGCGGCCCCGACACTCATGTAAGTCATGATAAAGATTGGCTCCTGTTGAGACGACGCAGTCAACATATCGGTGTGCAATAAGATGGGCCAGAATCATTCTTAGGCCACCGGCGCTGAGTGCACCCGCAACTCCAAGAAAGACCAAGCAATCGTCGGCGAGCATCTTTCTCCAGACCCTGTAAGCTGTGGCTAAATTTCTACCTTGAAAGGAAATTCCAGCCATACGGTCGAGGATTTCCTCACCGGTTAGGTTAGGCTCAACCAAAAAGGGTTCGATTGGGGGACCGAATAAGTCACGTTTATTAGACATACGGCTTCATTCTAGGTTGCCAAGGTTGGGTCGGTCGAGCGCTACTATTCCTCTGACATGTCCCTCTTCAGTTCGGCTAACCAATCAAGAGCTTTTAAAGGAGTTATTTGATCCAGGTCGAGCGTACGTAAACGTTGCCGAATTTGATCATCTGGTCCAGTGCCCTGAAAGAGACCGGGTTGTTCTTGGCTGGGAGCGTTGCTTCCGCTCATTGCGGGTCTGCCGGCGCGAGTTAACTCGTCCCGTTCCAATCCATCCAAGATCTCTCGAGCTCTACGAACAACCTTTTGAGGTAATCCCGCCAAACGGGCCACTTGAATGCCGTAGCTGCGGTCTGAGCGACCTGGAACCACCTTGCGGAGAAAGACGAGGTTGTCGTTGTGCTCCCGAGCGACAACGTGGAAATTTATGACCCCAGGTAAAGCTTCTGCAAGATCAGTCAACTCATGATAGTGAGTCGCGAATAAAGTATGGGGCCGTGCTGACTGATTGGTCGCTAAGTGTTCGGCGACCGCCCAGGCTATGCTGAGTCCGTCGAAGGTTGCCGTTCCGCGGCCGATCTCGTCTAGAAGGACCAAGCTTCGAGGGGTTGCCGTATGTAGGATATGTGCTGTTTCCTCCATTTCAACCATAAAGGTGGAGTGTCCACGAGCAATATTGTCGGACGCGCCAACTCGGGCGAAGACCCGATCAACCAAGGGCAGTTTCGCTTGGCGGGCAGGCACAAACGAACCTGTCTGAGCCAAGATCGTAAGCAACGCAGCTTGGCGGAGGTAGGTTGACTTACCACCCATATTTGGTCCGGTTAGGATTATGAGTTGGTGGCTCAACTTATTTAGCAAGAGATCGTTTGGTACAAACCTTTCCGGGGTATACCGTTCGACAACGGGATGACGAACATCGTAAGCCTCGAATTCATCTCCATTATGAATTTGTGGTTTTGTATATTCGTGGGTGACGGCAACTTCCGCAAGAGCGGATAGGGTATCAAGACCGGAAACCGCCCTTGCTGTGTCTTGAATGCGAGGAATTTCCTCTGCTATTTGTTTCCGAAGAGCCTCGAATAAGGCTATCTCTTGCTCCAGGATTCGCTCATCTGCGCCAAGAATAGAGTCTTCGTATTCCTTAAGACTAGGAGTGACGAAACGTTCGCCTCCTGCGACTGTCTGTTTGCGATGGTAATCATCCGGTACGGACTGTAAATGCGCCTTGGAGATCTCTATGTAGTAACCAAATATTCGATTGAATCGAATTTTCAAACTGGAAATTCCGGTGCGGGTCCGTTCTGCTGCCTCCATTTCTGAGATTAATTGACGGCCGCTGTTACTTATGGAGCGCAGCTCATCTAATTTAGAATTACTGCCTTCACGAATGCAGCCTCCATCCCGAGCTTGAGCAGGGGCATCTTCAGAGATAGTCTTCTCAATGAGGCTTCTTAAATCGCTCAGATCGTCGAGTTCGCCCAATAGGCTAAGGGTAAGAGGTGCGTGCAGGTCTCCCAGAATGCCTCGAATTCTGGGAAGTAAAACAGCGGACTGGTGGAGTGCGAGTAAATCACGAGGTCCAGCGGTCGCTAACGACACTCGTGCCACGAGACGCTCAAGGTCGACCACGCCTTTAAGGACCTCTCGAAGTTTGCCACGGGTCACGGTATCAAAGGCGAATTCCTCAACCGCATCAAGACGATCTTGGATTCGTTCAATTGACAAGAGTGGCCTGACCAGCCAGGACCTGAGCTGGCGTCCTCCCATTGCTGTTACAGTCTGATCGATGGTTGAGAGTAAGCACCTTTCCGAAGACCCATCCGATGCAGCGATGATTTCCAGATGTTGGAACGTCGTTGGATCAATGCTCAAATATTGGGAGTGTTCTCGAAGACTAAGTTCTCGAAGGTGTGACAGGTCGCACTTCTGAGTGTCCCTCAAATAGCTTATGAGGCCCCCGGCCGCCGCCGTCGCGGCCAACCGTTCTTTGAGTCCGAATCCTTCGAGGTCCTGAACATGTAATTGAGAACACAATGTGTCGCGTGCACGCTCAAGATTGAAGGTCCACGAGTCAATACGTGTAATTGGTGTTTCACCGATGTGTTTAAGGAGTGCGGAGTCTTCCATGTCATCAGGAATTACCAATTCCCGAGGCTGAAGTACAGATATTTCATCGAGAACCTGTTGATGAGCCGTAGCACCCTGATATTCAGCCACCTGAAACTCACCCGTTGAGAGGTCTACGAGGGCGACACCGTATTGAGCGGAGGTCTTTGTGGGTTCTTTCTTACTATTTTCCTTCGGAACGATGGCCATTAAGAAGGCCGGTTTTCGTGAGTTTAGCTCATCACTATCAATGAGAGTCCCAGGAGATACCACGCGTACGATTTCCCTCTTAACGAGACCTTTTCCCTTCTTTGCGCTGTTCATCTGCTCGCAGATAGCCACCCGAAATCCTTTGGTGACGAGACGTGCGATGTAACCTTCGGCAGAGTGAAACGGAACGCCACACATCGGAATGGCCGCTCCATCCCCGTCTTTCGACCTGGAGGTCAGAGTCAGGTCCAAGGCCCGCGCAGCCGTAAGTGCGTCTTCGTAAAACATTTCGTAAAAATCGCCCATTCGAAAAAACAGTACCGCATCGGAATACTGTTGCTTGGTATCTAAGTACTGTCGCATTACGGGCGTTACAGCCGATTTAGTAGGGTGGGAAGGCAAGGGCGGGTCTCGAATAATGAGTGCATCCGACACTTTAAGGATGCAAGGTGGCCACAGTATAGGTAGGGGTCAATCGGCAGTCAAGATGTTGAAGACATTGACTTTCTGGTGGCTGCGCACTCTACTAGAATCGTTTTGCTAATGGAGAGAAGAAGTGGGTTCCAGGGCATCGTATTAGCTCTGGAGACAGCGACTCGACCAGGCGGCATCGCGGTGCTCCATCACGGGAAGATTGTTGCTAGTAAATCTGGCTCCGCTGACCGAACTCATGGTGAGCGGCTACCGAGAGATATTATTGACCTCTTAGGAACCCTCGATCTTACTGTTGATGACGTCGAACGCTATGCAGTAGCCGTGGGCCCAGGATCGTTTACCGGACTTAGGGTTGGAATCTCTACGATACAAGGACTGTCATTGGTTAAGGCTGTTCCAATCGTTGGGGTGTCGACTCTTGCAGCGCTGGTTGATGGGGTTCGTGATTCGATACTTGTTGGGGCTTGGCTCGACGGACAACGAAATCAGGTCTTTAGTGCGGGCTACCTTCGACTTGAGGAAGTGGGTAGCCCGCCAACAAGTGCGAGTAGTGGGGGACTGCCCACGATTATTACGGTGCCCGAAGGGTTCTTAGAAATCGAACCGCATTCCGTTGGTACGCCACAAGAGGTGTCAACCTGTTGGCAGGAGAGGCTGGAAGAGAAGCCCTTGACTCTCGTGGGCGATGGTGCCCACCGATATATGAGTGAAGCCAAGGATCTCCTGGGTTCAACGGTTCGAGTGTTACCAATTCCGGGGAACCTGGCGGAAAACGTTGGCCGATTGGCACTGGCTGCTTCTGAGGGTCAATTATTAGGACCACATGCTCTACGGCCCTTGTATGTCCGAAGGCCGGATGCTGAGTTAGCACGAAATCGGCGTCGAGGCTGACAGGATGCATTGATGGAAGCCAGCATTGAGAGGGCGAGTCTAAGTCGCGATATTGACGGACTTGTTGAGTTGGAGGCATTGAGCTTTCAGACGCCTTGGACCCGTCAAATGCTTATCGATGAATTGAGCAGGGTAAGTGTTTCCGAGGCTTTCGTGGTTCGGTTCAACCAAGAATCCTTAGTGGGATACTGTTCTTGGCGACTAATTGAGGGAGAGTTGCACCTCAACAATTTAGCGATTCATCCTGATTATCGTCGACAGGGCTTGGCCCGTCTTCTTTTGAGTCATCTGGCACAGGATGCGTGCAGTCGCGGGGCAAGCTCCATTCTGTTGGAGGTGCGTTCATCAAACACCGCTGCCCTTGGGTTGTATGGGCGAATGGGTTTTAAGCGCATGGATAGGCGGCCGGATTACTATAGAAATCCAGTTGAGGACGCAGTGCTCCTATCTAAAAGTTTGACGCAAAACTGCTGAGTTTTTGGACATCAAGGCCTAATCTGCCGTAGAGACTCTTGAACCCCTGGAAGCCTTATGGTACCGTGCGCCCGTCCGTGGTTCCACCAACTAGGGCTCTTTGTTCTGAAAGGAGGGGAGGATGTCGACAGAGACTGAAATCAGAGAGCGGCTGCTCTTGAACAATGAGGAATTTCAGGAGTTGGCCGCCAATCACGACATGCTCGACACCCGTTTGGCAAAGCTCGGTAGCCAACACTATCTAACCGATAACGAACAGGTTGAGGAAACCACCCTCAAGAAGCAAAAACTGCATATCAAGGATCGAATGGAGCATATTCTCCGATGTAGCCTCCGTCCGCCCCCGCAAGTGGTAGAAAGTTCCAGTAAATCCACAGCAGGTGGGTAGCTCCTACTCGACCTAAGCCTAGAATATATCTCGTGCCCATCGATCGATCGGGCGTACCGTTTGTTGCTGCGACAGCTATTCCCGCAGTTGTCCTGGTCTTGCTGGATCTTTTGTGGTGGGCCATTCCTTTTGTCATAGTCGGTGGATTCTTCCTGTTCTTTTTTCGGGATCCACGACGGCGTCCACCAGGAACTAAGGGGGCGGTACTTGCCCCTGCGGATGGTCGGGTTTTGGTGGCGGGAGAGGTGGTCTCGGCAGATCCACCAAAGGGATCTTGGTGGCAGGTGAGCATTTTTTTGTCGCTGGCCGATGTGCACATGAATCGAGTTCCTGTTGAAGGCGAGGTAATTCACATTCTCCGCCAATCAGGCCAGTTTTTTGCGGCGTATAGAGGCGAAGCTAGTTCTAGTAACGCGCGAACCGAAGTGGCTTTTCGGCATAGCGACGGGGTGATAGTGTGTAGACAGATTGTTGGGGTGCTTGCTCGCAGGATCGTATGTCGTGTTAGGGTGGGACAGAAGGTGCAGGCTGGAGATCGTTTCGGTATTATGAAGTTTGGCTCACGTATTGATTTGTTCATACCAAGAACGGCCACCATTGCCGTCGTGCCCGGCCAGCGGGTGCGTGGAGGGGAGAGCGTCGTTGCTAGATTAGTGGGCGAAGAGAAGCCCAAGACCGGGTTCTAGGCATGGTAGTTCTGAGAGGCTTTCAAAGCGATCAACGTGCTCGGCGGGGCATGTTCCTACTGCCTAGCATGCTCACGGTTGCCAATCTCTTCTGTGGATACGCTTGTCTGATTTATACCCTCAGAGGGGAGTTTGGCACGGCCGCTCCGTTCATTGGCATTGCGCTTGTTCTTGACACTCTGGATGGGCGAATCGCTCGGCTAATGAAAGCCACTAGTGCGTTTGGGGTCGAATTTGACTCGTTGGCAGACATTGTCTCCTTTGGTTTGGCCCCGGCGGTCTTAGTGTGTGCTTGGGGCCTAACGCCTTTTGGACAATTAGGCTGGGCTGCAGGCTTTTTGTATCTTGTGGCGGCGGGAACTCGATTGGCGCGTTTTAATATTCAGAGGGGAACGTTAGATAAGCGTTATTTTGTTGGAATGCCAAGCCCGGCAGCTGCCTGTGTGCTTGCGGCGACGGTGTTTGCTTTTCCGACTCCTTCGGTTGGTGCAATTGAGGCATTACCGATCTTCCTGGTAATACTAGTTCCTGCCTCTTTGATGATCACGACCTTGAGATTTCGTAGTTTTAAAGAGGTTAATCTCGGCCATCGGCGTTCGTACGTGCCGCTCATCGCCATTGCGGGTGTAATCGCGGTAATTAACGCGCACCCCCCATTCGTCTTAGCAGGGATGGCATACATCTATCTTGCCTCCGGACCGGTTGAAGAACTCCTTAGTCGAGTTGAAGTGCGTAGAAAATCTGCAGCCGACGAAGCTGACGATAATAGTAGGAATACTGCGACGGGTGATACTGCTAATCGCCCTCATTTTCATTAAGAGCAGGCGAACGAGCCTTTTACGAGGATTTGTTCGGAACGCCTAGTAGTTGACCGGGCGTCTTCGTTAGTGGCGTAAGAAGTACTTCGTCGTTTACAGACCCAACAACAATCCAACCATCATCCCAAAAGATCTCTAAACCTCGCGTGAGATCTTCGACTGACATCTGAATTCCGGGTAATAGGTTGAACGGTGCAAGTTGGCGTTCGGCCGGACCTCCACGCCCGGGGAGCGCGGCCAAGCCAGTTGTCAGTGGTGGTGTAAAGCGTAATCCTGGAGGATGATCTAGGGATTCAAGATCCTTAGTGATCTCGAACATGCCTGGTAAGTTTGTCAAATCGACTGTTCCATTGCGGAGGGGCTTAATTAACCACTCGGGGACTTCATGATTGGCTTCTGTTAATGACGAGGTAGGGTGCATTCCTGGTATGTATGGCTGCGGCGTAAGTGGTAAAGCCTTTGCCGAGATGTAACTATGCAACTCCCCAGCGCCCGTGAGAAGCACGAACTCTGCTTTTGAAGCTCCTTCGGCTTGTAGAATGATCGGAGGGGCGGCAAGTTCAGTCGATATTTCCAACGCCTCGCCCAACTCAACAGCATTCAACTCATCAGAATCCTCAGACTCCGTCTCTTCCGCATTCTCCGCAGTCGAGGCGCTTTCCTCTGATTCCTCGGCCATTAAAAGATCGGTCTCTCCAGGCTGAAGTGGTTCCAGCATCGGGGCGCTTGAAAAGTCTCCAGCAGTTTCGCCAGTCTGAGAATAAATGAGATGGAGCGGAAGCGTTCGGCCTGAAATCATGAGTGCATCGCCAAACTGGACGAGGCCTCCCACTGGCCTAGTGGGAAGATCCTGCTTCCATAATTGAACGCCCGATTTTCGTGCAAGAGCGCGTAATTGATTATCTAGTGAAACAAAGTAAATGGTCTCCGAATCAACTACTGGCGCGCCAACTATGTCTCCACCCGTTCTCCAACGCCAACGGATTCGCCCGTCGGATTGATCCATCGCATACAGAAAATTATCAGTGGTGCCTACGTAGAGTTGATCATAGGCAACGGTAATGGGTCCGGGAGCGCCCCCGAGTTGTCGCTCCCAGAGCACGGTTCCGCTCGAAAGTTCTAAGGCCGCAATGGCGCCATTGTCTTGGGGGACATACAGATGATTGTCATCAACGGTGGGAGGAAGGACCGCGGCTGAGAGTTCCTGAGTCCAGATCGGTCGTCCTGTGGATCGTGCATGTGCTGAGACGAACCCGGTAACGAGTCCGATGATCAGCCAGTCTGGATTCGAATATACCTCTGTAGAGGCAGGATCCGGGAGGTCGACATGCCACTTTTCGGCACCGGACACCGCCCATAGTGCGCGGACCTTCTTGTCATTGACGACGAAGACGGTGTCTCCAGAGGGAGTGGGACGGAAATCAACTTGCTGTTCCACTGTCCATTGGACGATTCCGTCGAACCGGGACACGGCTACGAATTGATCGTTCCGCAACGGGATATAGAGAAAGGTCTCGTCGCCCGCAGGAAGACCGGCAGGGGCCGCCGGTAGGGTAGTCTGCCAGTTGTAGCCGACTGGAAAGATGGATGGGGCAAGAATCTCTTCAGGGGATGAATCCTGACCTATAGCTGAGGCCGCGAGAACAGCCATCAAGAGCGTGCTCACAGTAAATAACAGCCGATGCCTTAACGGGCGGCTCTTGGACGAGTGCGATGACCTCAACAAAATCTGAAGCACCCCGTTATAATATCCTCGAATCGGTCGAAGAGTGCCCCAAGCTGGTTGTTTAATCGCGTGACACACCAAACACTGGTCGTCCTTGATTTCGGCTCTCAGTACACGCAGTTGATCGCACGTCGGCTGCGTGAATTATCGGTGTATGCCGAGATTGTTCCATTCAACATATCCATAAACGATTTAGCTGCGCGTAATCCCGTCGGAATAATTTTGTCGGGCGGGCCTAAATCGATTTCTGACCGAGACGCTCCTAAGTGCGATCCGGAACTGTTTAAGATGACCGTACCGACCCTGGGTATTTGCTATGGCATGCAGGCGATGACGGACGCTCTCGGTGGCGCGGTTCTTCCTGCACCGCAGCGAGAATACGGTAGCGCGGTGGTTCGGCCGGAGAATGAAAGGGTGATGTTTCGTGGCCTTCCGGACTCCTTTAAGGTCTGGGCAAGTCACGGAGACTTGGTAGCAACGGCACCCCCAGGATTCTCTATCACGGCTACTAGTAAGAATGCTCCGGTCGCCGCTATGGAGCACGCCGACCGTGGATTGTACGGTTTGCTGTTTCACCCTGAGGTCGTTCATACGGAACATGGTAGCGACATACTTGAAAACTTTGCGAGGGAGATTTGCGGTTGTGTAGGGGACTGGACCATGACCTCATTTGTCCAAGAAACCGTCGAGCATATTCAAGAGCAGGTAGGGGAGTCACGGGTCTTGTGTGCGCTCAGTGGAGGCGTGGATTCTACGGTCGTAGCCCTATTACTTCATCGTGCCATCGGTGACCGACTTACTTGCATATTTGTGGACAATGGCGTGTTACGCGCCGATGAAGCTGCCGAGGTTCGTCAGCGCTTTTCTGAGAAATTGGGTTTACCAGTTGCGTTTGCAGATGCATCACAGTTGTTTTTGGAACGGCTCAAAGGCGTGACTGATCCTGAAGAGAAGCGGATGATCATTGGCAAGGCGTTCATTGAGGTGTTTGAAACAAAAGCTGGCGAACTCGGACCGTTTAAGTTTTTAGCGCAGGGCACGCTCTACCCAGACGTAATCGAAAGCGTATCGGTTGTTGGGCCCTCAGTCCCAATTAAGAGCCACCACAACGTTGGGGGGCTACCAATAGAGATGCAATTCTCCTTGATCGAACCAGTGCGTCAGCTTTTTAAGGATGAGGTTAGACAGGTGGGCATTGAATTGGGTGTTGACGAAGCATTTGTGTGGAGGCAGCCCTTTCCCGGTCCCGGTTTGGCGGTGCGAATACTCGGCGAGGTAACCCCAGACCGATTAAGATTGTTACGCGAGGCAGACGCTATCGTTACGAAAGAGATTAGGGAGGCTGGATGGTATCGGAAGGTGTGGCAGTCGTTTCCGGTGCTCCTGCCGATTCGAAGTGTTGGGGTAATGGGCGACGAGCGGACTTACGAATATACCGTGGCGATCCGAGTAGTTCAGAGCCTTGACGGCATGACAGCGGACTGGGTGCCCTTACCCGCTGAGTTGTTGTCTAGAATGTCATCTCGAATTGTGAACGAGGTGAAGGGAATCAATCGGGTAGTCTACGACATTACCTCAAAGCCGCCATCAACGATTGAGTGGGAATGAGGGTATGCTCTGAAACCCTATAGTACTTGGATACCAGGGAGAATTATATTCATGAAAAACACTATCAAGCACCTGTTACTTTGGACATCAATATTGCTTGTCACCGCCTGTGGTGAGCCGCAGACAATGCAGGCTGATAGTGCTGAGATAGCGGAAGTTAACTATCATAATTCAACGCTAATCGTCGATGAACACCCCGGATTGGCTACAGGTGGTACCCAGAACTTTCCTCCGGGTCGAATTGTGCACTATGCGGAAAATGGCGAAGTTATTATTGAATCCAATATGTTGAAAATGCCACATGATGCATGGAGTATGCAGGACGGTACTTATTGGGTCAGCTTGATACGTGAAAATGCACTATGGCACATTAATACCAATAGTGAGGTTTTAGGAGTTTTGCCTATCGGTGTTTATCCAACTTCTTTTTCGGTACTTGAAAATGGCAATATCTTGGTATCAGGGTGGGATGATGATCATCCAGGTCTCGTACGCGAATATGATCCTACTGGCGATATTGTCTGGCGAGTAGAGGATTTAGTATGGCCATGGAAAGCGCAGCGCCTTGCAAATGGTAATACTATGATTGCAGATGCTGGATCCAACCGAGTCTTTGAAGTTGCCCCGGATGGCACAATAGTGTGGGAGTTTAGTGGGCTTGCTCCAGAGAAAAACGAACTTTTTGAGCACCTCGGCCCCACTTATGTTGATCGAATTGATAATGGAAATACTTTAATTTCTGGACGTGGTGTGGACAGGATTATAGAAGTGGATCAAGCCGGAGACATTATTTGGGAGGTAGGTGCACCACTTATCGATGCTCAGTTTCGAAAACGCGATAAAATATGGGAGGAAAGGACACCTCCAGAAACCCTTATAAACACAGGGTTTCTTCAGAAATAACTACAACAAACTAACAACAAACATCTACCTTAGATGCTTGTTTTTCTCGGTCTATAATATTCAAGTGACCGGTGCTGAATACATCGCAGCCTTCTTGGAAAAGCAGAACTGTAAGAACATTTTCTTAGTTACAGGCGGTGCTTGCGCTTTTATCGTAGATGCAATTTCAAGGAATCCTTCATTAAGATATATCCCAATGCAACATGAGCAGGCAGCTGCTATGGCGGCTGATGTTGCATGGAAAATAAATAGATCAGTAGGGGTTACAGTTGCAACTAGCGGACCAGGTGCAACTAACTTAATCACAGGAATAGCTTGTTCCTATTTTGATTCGATTCCAACTATTCATATAACTGGTCAAGTTAATCAAAAGGAAAAGTTCCCTTTTAAGGGTGCCAAAGTGAGACAGGCAGGCTTTCAAGAAACTAATATAGTTGACCTGGTTAAACCTATTACTAAATATTCGGTCCAAGTTAATAATGCGGAAGAGCTAAAATTGGAACTTGCTAAGGCCTATTCGATAGCCTTAGAAGATAGAAAGGGTCCAGTTTTAATAGATGTCCCTATGGATGTTCAGCAAGAAGAAGTTAACGATGAAGTGCTGATACCAGAGTTAGCACTAGAACACTTTGATTTAGATGTCTGTAGGACAACAATAGAAGACTTTTTTAAAGATTCAAATCAACCACTCGTTTTATTAGGAGCAGGGCCGGGGCTGTCAGATCAATCTGAAGAGGTTGTAGAATGGCTGGCTTTAAACTCAATCCCATTTGTATCAAGTTGGAATGGAATGTGTTTTATTAAGTCTGATAATAAAAATTATTATGGAAACATTGGAGTCTATGGAAATCGAGGAGCTAATTTTATCCTTCAGAGTTGTGACAAGCTTTTAGTCTTAGGAAGTAGGTTAGATAACAGGCAAAGAGGAAGTGATGTGGATACGTTTGCCCCTCGAGCAGATGTTCTAGTAATAGATGTAGACGAAGAAGAGCTAAAAAAGCATTTAAATGAACCCAGATATAGAATTCAAAAGTTTAATTTTAAGTTTTCTAAAGATCTTTTTAGGAATTGTTCTGTTCGTTTTTCTAAAGATAATATTCAATGGAAAAAGTTTTGCAACGATATCAAAACAAAGTATTTTGGGAAATGTCCAAGCACCTCTTCTATAGAATATAAGAGCACCGATCCCTATGAAGTGGTTAAAAGAATCAATGGGCTTATAAAATCAGATTCAATAGTTACCGTAGATGATGGGGCCAATTTATGCTGGGTTTTCCAAGCTTTTGAAAGATCAGACCAAACTATATTTACAGCTGGTGGAAATTCACCAATGGGGTATTCTTTTCCTGCAGCGATAGGCTCAGCTATTCAATCTTCTGATAGACAAATAATATGCTTTACAGGTGACGGTAGTATGCAAATGAATATTCAAGAGCTTCAAACAATGTCTCATCATAGATTACCAATTAAATTATTTATCTTAAATAATTTTGGATATGGAATCATCAAGCAATTTCAAGATACTTGGTTTGAAGGAAGGCATGAAGCTTCCGGTAAAGGGTATAGTCAACCAGATTTTGAAAAAATAGCTGATGCTTACAATATCTCTTATAGAAAAATATCTAATCCTGAAGATATTATTAAAGAAGATTTAGATTCAAAAGAAGGGATTATCTTCGACGTAATTTTGCATCCAAATACATTGATAGAACCAAAAATAGATAGTGGGAATCCGTTACATAACATGTCTCCTTATTTGGATCTAGATTCAGATTCTTTAGAGAAAAAGTATTTAAAATAAGTTTTAAGATCAATTTGAAGTTAATAGGGTCATATGCAGGAAGAGTTTTCTAAATTAAATCAAAGCCATCTTTCCACTTTAAAAGAGGAAGGAGTACTTGTGCTTCCAGATTTAATTTCCGAGCAGACCATAGATCTGATCAATAAAGAGACATCGCCGTGGTTAGAAAAGATAGGTTTTAACCATAGAACATCTTCCCTGATTATGGGAAACAATCAATGGATAGAACACCTTGGGATATGCAGTTTGGCTGCTCTCAAATTCGCGCTTGATGAGCAATTTATCAATTTTTTAGAGGATTATTTCGGAACAAGTGTAACCTTAAAATCGTTTAGTCTACAAAGAAAGATTTTTCCTGAGAAAGGTATAAGGTTCCATAGAGAGATAGGAGAGGGCCTGAACGTTTTTCTTTTTTTAACGAATCCAAGTGAGAAAACAGGTGTTACTGAATTTCTTAAAAAATCCCAGAACACAGAAATAGAAGAGAGTTATTTATTAAGAAATGAAGTTGATGATGCAATATATATGGATGTAGAAAAATCACCATTTAAATCGAAACCTCTTTTTCAACCAACCGGAGGTAAAGGTACACTGGTGATTTTTCATCGCGGAATCTGGCATCGATTGCCAAAATTTCAAGCACCTGGTCGAACAGTGCTCATTATGCAATATTTCCAAAAAGATTCTCCTGCTAAAGATCATTTGGTAAGAAATAGTTTTTTGCAATCTTTGTCTGATCGGCAAAGGGAAGTTTATTTGTCTAACTGCTCTTCCGCTTCTTTGCCTAGTTTAGTTGAGCTTGGGTCTGATCCAGGCCATATGGGAGTCTACAATATAGCTACTTGGAAGAAATTAGCATATTTTCTTAGGTATAAATTGCTTTCAAAAGTTTAAATATCTTTTTAGGGTTAGCCATTGAATGATTCGGAAAAACTTTGGATAGTAAAAAAGTACCAAAATAACTTGTCACAAGTACCCGCACAACGTCTCTAACAACATTTCCTATTAAATACATACATAGACATTAGTAAATATTAGTGTTTGTGTATGACTTTCTGTGGCAAATAGACACAACTAAGACAAATACACAAAAGTATCGGTGCCATGGATCATTTATGGCACCGTTTTTTCTAGTTAGTTTAAACTCTTACTCTGTTGAACTTGGAACGCGTGTCTCTCGCTTTCAAAAGAGTGTTTAAGTGATTTCATTGAAGGTGTTTACTGGGCAGTTGAGAGGAAATAGCTAGATTATTGATTGCCATGGCTGAGTTTGTTCATCTTCATCTTCACACTGAATTTTCCTTGCTCGACGGCGCCTGTCGAATTCCTGAATTGATGGATGAGGCGGCTAGAAGCAAAGTGCCGGCTCTTGCAGTAACAGAGCATGGAAACATGTTCTCCGCGGTCAGTTTTCATGACGAGGCGAGAAGAAGGGATATTAAACCAATTCTAGGGTGTGAGGTGTATGTTGCACCGGGAAGCAGGCTGACTAAAAGTGGATCGACTGGCGAAACTGCGAACCATCTAGTGCTATTGGCTGAGAACCTAGAGGGCTACCATAACCTCATTAAGCTCGTATCTTCAGGATACACGGACGGTTTCTACTATCGTCCAAGAATAGATAAGGATCTGCTCTCCACCCATGCCTCAGGACTGATAGGACTGAGCAGTTGTTTAAAGGGTGAGGTTGCAACAGGTCTCCGTAAGGAACAGCAAAAAAAGGCCCTAGCTGCCGCCGCAACTTACCGGGACATTCTTGGTTCGGAAAATTTCTTTTTGGAAATGCAGTATCAAGGCATCGAAGACCAACTAACCGTTAATAAGGGCCTCCTGCCCATCGCTCGAGATCTTGAGTTGCCCCTTGTGTGCACTAATGACGTGCACTACCTAAAACCAGGGGACCATGTCCCACACGATGTTTTGCTGTGTATAGGAACAGGTAAGACCGTACAGCAAGAAGACCGACTCAAGTATCACGGTGACCAGTTTTATCTAAAAAGTCCTGCTGAAATGGCTGAACGGTTCGGTGATCACCCGGACGCTCTCCTTAACACCGTGAAAATTGCGGAGCGATGCAATGTTCAGTTGGCAAGTAAGGGGAATCACCTTCCAAACTTTTCGGTTCCCTCATCGTATACGCTGGAAAGCTATTTTGAGCATGAGGTGCGTGAGGGTTACAAGCGACGACTACCAAGATTGAAGCAACGGTTAGGAGACGGGTTATTAAAACACTCATTAGAGGCCTATGAGGCTCGTCTGCAATACGAGATCAGCACTATTGTGGGCATGAACTACTCAGGCTACTTCCTAATTGTCTGGGATTTCATCCGGCATGCTCGAGAGCGCAACATTCCCGTCGGCCCTGGCCGAGGATCGGCCGCTGGAAGTTTAGTTGCCTACTGCTTACAGATCACCGACGTGGACCCGCTTGAGTTCGACTTAATCTTCGAACGATTCCTCAATCCTGAACGTGTCTCTCTTCCCGATATCGACATTGACTTCTGTGAGCGCCGACGGGCAGAAGTTATTGATTATGTGACCACAAAATATGGGCGAGAGAACGTTGCGCAAATAATCACCTTTGGAACAATGAAAGCCCGGGCAGCAGTTCGAGATGTTGGTCGGGCCCTTGATATCTCCTACTCCGACGTCGACAGGGTGGCTAAACAGATTCCCCAGACGCTTGACATGACGCTCGATCAAGCCCAAGAAGAGAATTCTGAGTTGAGAGCGCTTAGAGGGAGAGATCCTCGAGTGAAGGAATTGCTAGACGTTGCCCGTCGGCTTGAAGGGATGCATCGCCATGCCTCGGTGCATGCTGCCGGTGTTGTTATTGCGCCGAGCGCACTCACCGACTTTGTGCCGCTCTATAAGAGTCAGCGCGATGAAATTACTACTCAGTGGGCGATGAAGGACATAGAGCGAATCGGCTTACTTAAGATGGACTTTTTAGGGTTGAGCACTTTGACCCTTCTCGATGATTGCGTGAAAGCAATTCGAAGTTACGAGAGTGATAGTTTTACGCTTGACACGATTCCGCTTAACGATGAAAAGACTTTTAGGTTATTTTCTGAAGGGCAAACGCTCGGCATCTTTCAATTTGAAAGTTCCGGCATGCGAGACACCTTGCGCAAGGCCCAACCGCAGCGTTTTGAAGATCTCATTGCTCTGAACGCACTTTATCGTCCAGGGCCTCTGCGTGGTGGCGTTATTGACGATTTTATTGCTAGAAGGCATGGCAAAGTGCCGATCAAGTACGAGGTTCCTGAGCTCGAACCAATACTGCACAGCACCTACGGTGTCATCGCTTATCAGGAGCAGGTAATGCTCATCGCCAGAGACCTTGCTGGATTCTCAATGGGCGAAGCTGATCTTCTTCGGAAGGCAATGGGCAAGAAGGATGCAAAGGTTATGGAGGGGCAGCGGGATCGGTTCATGAAAGGGGCGGTCGAGCGGGGAATCAGTAATACCAAGGCAACCAAGTTATTCAATCTGATCGAATACTTCGCTGGTTACGGGTTTAACAAATCCCATTCCACGGCTTACGCTCTTCTTGCCTATCAAACAGCGTATCTTAAGGCTAATTATTCTTGGTACTTCATGGCCGCGTTGCTAACTATCGAATCCGAAAACCCAGATAAGCTGGCTGTGTATTTACGCGAATGTCGAGACCTAGGCGTGCCAATCCTTTCTCCGGATATTTCGACATGTGATATCCGATTTACCGTGACTCCTGAGGGAGTCCGATATGGCCTGGCTGCGGTAAGGAATGTTGGTGAGCACGCAATAGAGTCGATTTTGTCTGCTCGGAATGAGGGGAAGGGAATTCGCTCATTATTCTCACTTTGCGAGATGGTAGATCTGCGCCTTGTCAATCAACGAGTTCTTGAGAGCCTCGTCAAAGCTGGAGCCTTTGACTTTTTCGAAAAAACGTCACATGGGGACTCTAAGAAGTTTAGGGCTCGGTTGGCTGCCGTTATTGATAAGGCTCTCGACCATGGTAATCGGACCCAACGTGATTTCAAGCAAGGCCAATCCCAACTGTTTGGGGATGCAGACCTTAGCGATGAATCAAGTGGCACTCGATTGCCAGATGTCAGTGCCTGGTCGGAATCTGAGAAATTAGCGTTCGAAAAGGAAGCTTTGGGCTTGTATCTGTCAGGTCATCCGCTGGATCGACTTGCGGGCGATCTAAAGCGAGTAAACGCTGATGCATCGATCGATCTTACAGAATCCAAGAAAGAAGTACTGGTTGGGGGAATAGTGACCGAAAGTCGCTTATTGAAGACACGGCGCGGTAAACGCATGGCCGTATTTAACTTAGACGACTCGGTTGGATCAATTGAAGTGGTTGTGTTTCCCGAACCATTTGAGAAGCATGGTGCTCTCATCGAGAATGATCGAGTGGTGTTGGTTCGAGGGAAGTTCGAACATACCGATGATACGAAAAGGATTCTTGCGTCGGAAGTGCTACCGATTGAGGCGTTACACAATGAGCTGGTGAATCGGCTAAAGGTTTGCCTGACCTCGCCTCCTCACGATCGCGATACCTTTAAGCGACTAGCGGAGTTATTTAACCGGTATCGCGGAGATCGACCTGTCGAAGTGGTTTTAGAAGTGCAATTAAATGACGGGCCGCAGCGTGTGCGACTGGATCTTAGTGCGGTGCGGATCAAGCCATCCCGCGATCTGATTGATGGTGTTGAGGAGATTTGCGGTCCTGGGACCGTGACGCTGAGGTAAATTCGTTATGGTCAAGGCGAAGGCGGTGACTTCCGAGTCTGTTGAATTTGAGGGGCCGATTAGAGTTCTTTTGCATGAGATCGAAGGTCTCATGCAACATCCTCAAACAAAAAAGCGAACTGAGGCCATTGGCGAACTCCGCAAGCGCCTTGAAACAGTCACCTCCGAAGTGTATGCAGACTTAACTGCGTGGCAGCGTGTGCAGGTGGCACGTCATCCAAATCGGCCAAATACGTTGGATTACGTGTCTCGGCTATTCAGTAATTTTTCTGAATTACATGGCGATCGAGCCTTCGCCGATGATCATGCAATTATCTGTGGTCTAGCTGATTACCGTGGCGAGTCGATTGTCGTGGTCGGGCACCAAAAGGGCGGCGCGGATACTACGGAGAAGATTTTTAGAAATTTTGGCTATGCCAAGCCGGAAGGATATCGGAAAGCGATTCGGGTAATGAAGTTTGCGGAGAAGTTTAGCCGACCAATAATCGTGATGGTAGATACGCCAGCCGCATATCCTGGTATTGAGTCTGAGGAACGAGGGGTGGCTCAGGCCATTGCCTACAATCTTCGGGAAATGGCGCAGCTGAGCGTACCGATTATTGTTGTAATAACGGGAGAAGGTGGGAGCGGTGGCGCCCTGGGTCTTGCGATCGGCGATCGAATCCTGATGCAAGAGTATGCGATTTATAGCGTGATCCCGCCAGAGGGTTGCGCGGCCATTCTGTGGCGCGATGCAAATCAGAAGGCAGCAGCAGCTGAAGCGCTAAAGATTAGTGCTAAACAACTGCTTGAGTTCGGGGTCATCGATGAGATTGTGCCAGAACCAAAGGGTGCCGCACATGCTGACCCAGCAGCTGCGGCCGAAATACTCGATGAGGTTCTTGGTCGGGAGTTTGACAAGTTAATCAGGGATGACCCAGAGTCTCGTCTGGACAAACGTTATGAGAAGTTTCGGCGCATGGGTAATTTTGGATTGGAGGGTCTTGATGTTGAATCCGGTCCGACTGCCGAGGATAGGTAGGAGTGCCCTTCAAGGGTTGGCGGGAGCAACAGTATGATGCGCAGCTTGCCAAGTCTCTCAGCGATTCCCTAAAAATCTCACTGCTCCTCAGCAGACTATTGGTGCAGCGAGGGGTAACGGATCACTCTACCGCTCATAGGTTCCTCCATCCTAGCGTAGAGCAGTTGCACGACCCATTCCAACTCCCCGATTTTTCCAAGAGCATTGATCGTTTGGTGACAGCTGTACAGAAAAAGCAGCCCATTGTCATTCATGGCGACTATGACGCTGACGGTGTGACGTCAACGGTCATGGTTAGTCGATTACTTGAGCTTCTTGGTGCAAGGGTTTCTTATTACATACCCAATCGCTTCTCAGATGGTTACGGTCTAAGTCCAGAATCCGTCAAGAAACATAGCGATGCTGGTGCGAAGGTAATCGTTTCGGTCGACTGCGGTATTCGGAGCGTTTCCGCAGCAGTCACAGCCGAAGAATTAAACGTAGACTTAATCATTACAGATCATCACGAACCATTCATCACGGCGCAGGGCAATGTCGAGCTTCCCAAGGCTTTTTCTGTAATTAATCCGAGCCTTATATCCTCTTCCTATCCCGAAAGGAATTTATCTGGAGCGGGCGTGGCATTCAAGCTTGTGCAGGGTCTTTGTCAGCAGACGGGGCATCAAAACTGGTTACCGGCCTTCACCAAGTTGGCAGCCATTGGAACGGTGGCTGACGTAGTGCCATTACAAGGTGAAAATCGTGTAATTGTTAGCCTCGGCCTGGATCAGTTGTCATCGGGCCCTAACAATGTTGGCCTAGATGCTTTAGTCGAGGTGGCTGGATTGGCTGGTAAGAGAATTGATAGTGAAAATTTAGCATTCCGTGTAATTCCGCGCCTAAATGCGGCCGGTCGTATGGGGTCGGCTGATTTAGCTGCACGGTTACTGCTAACCAACGATCCTTCCAGTGAACGCGAAGCTAATGGCCTGGCTCGGGAGCTTGATGAGCTCAATACGCAACGTCGGCTGGAGCAGAGTAATGTGTTCACGAAAGCAAAGGAGAGAATAGACGCAGATTCTGAGATTGGTTCGCACAGAGTCATCGTTATTGGAGGGGAGGGATGGCATCGTGGCGTTATTGGAATTGTCGCTTCTAAGCTCGTTGAAACGTATGAGAGACCCTCCATCGTCTTATCCATCAAGGGAGAGATGGCTTACGGTTCGGCGAGAAACACGGCACACTTTGACTTACTTGGTGGGCTCACTCAATGTGCTGAGTTGTTCACTCAATTCGGCGGTCATCGAATGGCTGCCGGTGTGACACTTGAGACCGCCAACCTTGCGACACTCCAGCTAAGAATGAATCAGTATGCAGAGATGAGGGCAAGCGATGAAGAGGACAAGTTTCAGCTGGAGATTGACGCGCCTTTGGAACTTAAAGAGTTGAATGTAGAGGTAGTCGCCGGGATTAATCAACTGAAACCATTTGGTCAAGGTAATCCCGAACCCGTCTTTCAGGCGAGTGGCGTGAGAATAATGGAGGGCCCAACGGTACTTAAGGATCAACACTTGGTCATGACGTTAAATCAGGAGGGGCATGTTTTCCGCGCAATCGCTTGGCAGTCGGCTCATAGGCGGGAATTCTTTCTAGGGCTCGGAGGCGTGATTGATGTTGCTTACTCCATAATGGAAAATCATTTTCGAGGCGAATATAGCGTCCAGTTATCTGTTGCTGATGTAAGGGAAGCCCGGTAAAGTGGTTTTAGAATCAGAATTGCGCCATGACTACTTGGCAACGCAGAACACGGACTCTTATTGGGCTCATAGGATTATGTCTGGGCGCAGTAGTCCTTTTAACGCTTAAGGATCGGCCGTCCATTCAGGACCCTAATGAATCGTTGGGTCTAACTCCTGACTTGAGTTTTCACAGTGTAAACAGTGTGGTGACCCAGGTCACAGGTGAGAGGCGCAATCTAAGAGTAGAGGCTGATCAGCATTTTGCATATTCAGATGGTAGTAGTCGCATTGATGGCGTGAGGGTCATCGTGGAAGATGAAAACGGCGACCAGATCTTAATCACGAGTCGTAAGGGTCAAGTTGGTCAGTCAGAACATCAGATAGAGGTGACTGGCGACGTAATTCTTGAGGCTAGTGATGGATTCTCCGTCCACACTGAACAGGCCTCGTATGATAACAGGGTGGGGTCCGTCAGCATTTCCGGCCCTCTTGCATTCTCTCGTGGTCAATTGGTTGGTTCGGCAGTCGGCGCTCTATATGACGATCAAACCGATCAGCTTCGACTGTTTTCTGAATCCCAAGTTACCTTAGGGCGGCTAGAGTTCACCAGCGACGCGGCCGTTCTTGCGGATACCTCATTATCGTTCTCGCGGGATGTTCTGATCGAGGAGGGCAGTTGGAGCACAGTTACTCAAGCAGCATATGTTCAGTACGATCAGGCAGAGACTCACGTAGAGTTAGTTCAGTTACGAGAACAGGCTCGAATGGAAAGTCTTTCCGCTACTCCAGGGTCAGTGGTGATGATGGAGGCGAGAGAGATCGACCTTGAGTACGATAAGGAAAGCGGGTTATTGAACAACGTGAACTTGCTGGGCAACTCAGAAATCAGACTGGCCGGGTCCACGCCAACTGCTGGAGAGCGCATCGTAGCGGATTCAATAGACGTTTCATTGGGCGCTGATGGAAGCTCCGTTACCTTCTTAGAGGCTAGAGAAGGCGTAGAAATCGATTTGACTGATGGAAACTCGGAATCGCTTCAACAGATTCGCGCCGGAATGATGATCAGTGATGGTGATGGGACTCGCGGGTTGACGATGATGGAGTTTATGGAAGATGTTGAGTTTCGATCACTAGATTTTGACGGCGCTAATCAACGGGAATTAGCAACCGAAGCAGATCGGCTGGAGGCATCTTTAGCAGGCAGTCTAGGCGAAATGGAGAGTGCTCGTTTTACGGGGAATGTCAGATTTTCACATGGTGATACGAACGGCGTGGCTAGATTGTTGTTCTATGACATCAACGCTGGCGTCGTGAGACTCCGATCGTATGGTGGCGAGGGGGAGACTCCCCACATCATGGACCCGAACGTAGAAATTGAAGCCGAAGAAATTGATTTAGCGCTTGATGGCACATCCATAAGGGCTCAGGGAGATGTTCGGAGCGTTCTCTCGTTTTCAGGAATTTTTTCATCGAGCACCCCTTCCTATGCGAGGGCTGGTCAACTGGCATATGACTCGAAGGATCGTCGAACGACGTATTCTGGCGGGGCAAGACTTTGGCAGGGTAACACTGCAATACAAGGGGAGATAATCGAAATTCATCAAGACACGGCCGATGTAAGGGCTAGTGGAGATGTGAGGTCGACCTTCAACCTTGAGGAAATCGATGATGTCACTAGTGAGGTCAGGCAAGTACAAACCATTGGGGTCGCTAACTCTATGCGCTATGAAGGAGTGGCCCGTCGGGCAACTTACACTGAGGAAGCACACGTTAACGGCCCGCAGGGTGATTTATCAGGAGATGAAGTTGAGCTCTATTTCGGGCGGTCTCACCTAGAGTTGGAGCGAGTTGAATCACGAAATCGAGTTAAGTTACTGCTGACGGGGGTTACAGCAACCGGGCTTGAGTTGACGTACTTCACGACTGATGGTCGCTACATAATGCGAGGCTCGCCGGTGCAAATTCTTGAAGAACTGCCTGGAGAGTGCCGCGAGACGCAAGGAAAATCCCTAACGTTCTTCCGTGCGAGCGAGACGGTGTCTGTCGATGGCAATGAAGAGGTTCGGACGATTACTAGAACGACTTCGATTGAATCTTCAGAAGATGCACTTACGGAAGCCTCCTTGAATCTTGCCAATGATGGAGCAGAACTGGTGGCGACACTTTCTGAAAATTGCCCTCAGCCTCAATTTAATTGAATGGCTACGCTGCTTGCGAACAACCTAACGAAAAGATACGGAGGGCGGACTGTTGTGCGCGAGGTCACCCTCAAGGTTGAATCCGGAGAAGTGGTGGGCCTCCTTGGGCCAAATGGTGCTGGAAAGACTACAACTTTTTATTTAGTACTCGGCCTGACGGCACCAGAAACCGGCCAGGTTTCTTTAGACGGCGAGGATATTACGCATGACCCCATGTACGTTCGGGCTCGCAAAGGGTTGGGTTACCTTCCGCAAGAGCCATCTATTTTCCAAGGGCTCACAGTGGAGGAAAACATCCTTGCTATCTTGGAAACGCTTAATATCTCGAAGGGTGAGCAAAGAGACAGAACTCGTGAGTTATTGGCTGAACTTGATTTGACTGGTCTAGCAAAAGCTCCCGCTTACACACTGTCTGGTGGTGAACGGAGGAGGGTTGAGATTACCCGGGCGCTTGTCGTGTCACCGTCTTTCTTGCTCCTAGATGAACCGTTCGCCGGGATAGATCCAATTGCCGTTACCGACATTCAGGATATTATTTTTCACCTAAGAGAGCGAGGTATCGGCGTATTGATCACTGACCATAATGTTCGAGAGACTCTCAAGATTACCGACAGAGCCTACATTGTGAACGAAGGAGAAATCTTTCGTAGCGGCACCCCTTCTGAACTGGCCGCTGACGAAGAAGTGAAGCGAATATATCTCGGCACAGACTTCCGATTGGATTAAGATGCGAGAATCGAGCGGCTTAGGTCGTTCGCGCCTTTGATTAATGCCTCTTCAGCAAAAGCTACAGGTCAAGCTTTCTCAGAAGCTAATCTTGACGCCCTCTCTTCTGCAGGAGCTCAAGATGCTTCCGATGTCAACGGTCGAGTTGGCAGAGATGCTGAATCAGGAGATGGTTGAGAATCCTTTGCTGGATGAGAGGTCAGATGAGGAATCCAACTCAGAAGCCAATACACAGGAGGGTGATAGTCAAATCCCTATAGACGAGGTTAGCCCGGCTGATGAAATACAGCGGACAGATAAGACCGCAGAGTCTTCCTCAGAGTCGAGTGGGACAGAGAACACGTGGGATGACGCCGATATCGCATATTTCTTTGGTGAATATCTGGGCGAGGAATCAAGGTCGACGGCTAATCGAGATTTTGGAACCCTCCCTCCACTCGAAAATACTTTATCCGCAACAACATCTCTGGCTGATCATTTGACCTGGCAACTGTCATCCTCGCAGCATACAGAGATCATTAAGGAGATTTCGACTGCAATTATCGGCAACCTGAATGAAGATGGCCAGCTGGTGGCGTCGACGGAAGAACTGTGTGCCATGGGTCCATGGACGAAGACAGACGTAACTAAGGCACTTGAGGCTGTCCAGCAGTTTGATCCGATCGGAGTCGCTGCCAGAACTCTACAGGAATGCCTGTGGTTACAACTTGAGCACTTAGGCTTTGCCGGTACGATTACGGCGCAGATTGTTGGTGAGCACCTCGACTTGGTTCAAAAGCGGCGGTTGCCCGAGCTTGCAAAAATACTAGGGCTCACGGTGGATGAGACTAAACAGCATATTGAGGTCATCAGTCATCTCGATCCTAAGCCGGGAGCCTGTTATGGCTCCTCGGTGTCGGAGCATGTTATACCCGACGTATTGGTCGTTAAGAGGGAAGGCGTCTTTGTGGCCGTGGTGAACGATGAGGGTCTTCCTAAGTTAAGAATTAGTCCAAGGTATCGACGACTTATCAACAAAGACTCGAAAGCGAGTGTCGAAACTAAATCTTACGTGAGGGAGAAGTATCGTTCCGCTCTTTGGCTTCTTAAGTCTATTGATAAAAGGCAGGCAACTATCCAAAAGGTTGCTGACAGCATCGTAAAGCTTCAGGCCGGGTTTCTTGAAAATGGCATCGGCGAGTTGAAGCCCTTGGTGCTCCGAAACGTAGCGAATGATATTGAGATGCATGAGTCGACGGTAAGTCGGGTGGTTAATAACAAGTACATGCACACGCCTCAAGGTCTATTTGAAATGAAGTATTTCTTTAACAGTGGAATTAGTAATTCCTATGGAGAGAGCATATCCTCCGTTACGATAAAAGAGAAAATACGGAAAATAATCGAAAAGGAAAACCCTGAGGCACCGCTTAGTGACGCTAAGATCGTCACGGCTCTAGGGGAAGAGGGATTAGTTCTAGCGCGAAGGACAATTGCAAAATATCGAGAAGACCTAAGGATCCCGACCTCCACCCAGCGTAGAGTTGCTTATTGAGGCATTTGAATGACGAAGCAGTAGATGTTAAACCTGTGAAGAGGGGACTAGTAGATAGAAAATTGTCCGTGCAAAGGAGACACGGGTTCATAGATCGATTTATTGATAACAGTGCTCGCGAGAGCGCGCAGAGATTGATATGAGCGGTGGAAAATTGTCTCCAGACGGACGTTTTGTGATTTTAACGGGGCTTTCTGGCTCCGGTAAATCCCAGGCAATTCATGCGCTAGAAGATCTCGGATACTTCTGTGTAGACAATCTTCCGTCGACCCTCATTCCGACGCTGGCTAATTTAACCGCTCTTGCCGGGGGCGTTCGGGCAAAAACAGCTGTTGTGGTCGATATTCGCGAGGGTAAGTTTCTGTCCCAGTTTCCAAAGGTGTTTAAAGAGCTACAGGCTGATACAAGTTTAGGCCTCAGGCTAATCTTTCTTGAGGCGACTGATAGCGCTCTGTTACGACGATTTAGCGAGACGAGAAGACCTCATCCGCTGGCTCGCCAACGTTCCCCACGTGAGGGTATTCGGATGGAGCGCAAACGGTTGGCTAAAATTCGACGGCTTGCAGATCAGATTATCGATACTAGTAATATGACGGTGCATGAACTACGGAGATCCTTTCTTGATTTAACCCGGGCTCGCTCTCAAACCAAGCTGGTCATGACATTGCTATCATTTGGGTTCAAATACGGTAATCCAGTCGACGCGGATCTCTTATTGGATGTACGGTTTCTCCCGAATCCCCACTTTGTCCCTTCGTTGCGTGCTAAAACAGGCCGTAGTAAGGCTGTGAGAGAATTTCTGTGCGGTCATCATGAAACCAAAGAGTCTCTTTTAAAACTTGAGGAGTTCTTAAGGTTTCTCATTCCTAAATATGTTGCAGAGGGCAAGAGCCACCTAACTGTTGCAATTGGATGCACTGGAGGGCGGCATCGCTCTGTGACGATAGCTGAGGCTCTAATGAAGCGGCTGAAGTCCATTAAAGAAGTCCGCCTTCGCACTAGACATCGAGACGTTCGAGCGGATTGAGAAAGGTAGTCGTGGTCTATCAATTGCGTTCATTGATAGTTGTCGAGAGGAGAGCGGCTTGAGTGATGGGGTGACGAAGGTCGAGAAGCCCTGGGGCTATGAGTTGCTCTGGGCGATAACCGATCGATATGTTGGGAAGATAATCCATGTAAATGCAGGCCATGCTCTCAGCCTCCAGTATCACGAACGGAAGGATGAAACGATATTGGTATGGTCAGGAAGGGTTGTTCTTGAGGTGAAAGAGGACGGTCAACTGGTTCAGAGGGAAATGGCCTCTGGAAAATCTATCCACCTCGCTCCCGGGACGGTGCATCGGATCACGGCAATCGAAGAAAGCGACCTTGTTGAAGTATCAACGCCAGAACTAGACGATGTTGTTAGGCTAGAAGACAACTACGGACGTGCCGATCCGTTACATCGGTCGAAGTAGCCGTCGCCTAAGAACGAACCCCTTCGTCAAAATGGAATATCGTCGTCGGTGAGTTCACCTGCTTGGTTGGGGCTAGGGGAACTAGGCGCTGATTCACTGTCAGCGCTACTAGATCGTGAACCACCATCACCTCGGCTGCCAAGGAGTACTAGGCGATCGCCAGGCCCCACTCTTACTTCAGTCGTGGATCGCTTTTGGCCTTCTTTGTCTTCCCATTGGCGCGTTTCGAGGCGACCCTCAACAAAAATCTGTTTTCCTTTTAGCAGATACTGGCTCAGATTCTCGGCAGTTTTACCCCATAAGACGATTCGATGCCATTCAGTCTTCTCTTTACGTTCACCAGTATTTTTGTCTTTCCAGGTGTCAGTGGTGGCAATGCTAAAATTTGATACCGCAGCGCCGCTTGGCGTGTATTTCAATTCAGCATCTCTACCAAGATTTCCCACTAGAATCACTCTATTCACGCTACCCATCGCATTCCTCTTTTCGAAATATGTGTAATAACTCGAGCCAGACCATCTGTCGACTCAACACTGAATTTAGGGGCGGTTTAAGCGATTGAGCGCCTGAAGTGCGAGAGCGGCCATGCGACTATCGGGAAAGCTGTCCAGCACAGTCTGAAATGTTTCGCGGGCCTGATCCGTATCGCCAAGGCGATCAAGTGCTAGTCCTTTCTTGTATTGAGCTTCAGGAACAGCATTTCCTTCTGAATGGTTTACGATTACCTCGTCGTATGCGAGTACGGCATCGGCGAATCGTCCATCATTATAGTGAGTTTCCCCAATGTAAAACTGTGCGTCGTCGGCTAGGTCAGACCGGGGAAAGGTCTTAATGTATGTATCAAAACCTGCGATGGCTAAAGACCATTGACCGGTTGAATAATCTGCCCACGCATTATCGTACAAGCGTTGAGGGGAGATCCCTGGATTTGTTGGAAGAGGTGGCTCCGGGCTTGGCGCACTGACTTGTTCGCCTTCGGATTCAGTGGCCTCGGAATCGTCTACAGTTGCCGGGAATCGTGGAATTGACATCCTGAGCGCTTCGATTTCCTGAGAAAACGAAGAAATCCGGACGTTAGTATCATCAACCTTCTCTCTAAGAACACGGATACTGTTTGCAACAGTATCGACGAGTAAGCGGCTGTCGGCAAAGGCCTGGCGATTGATCGCAGCCTGGTCGGTTACCGATAGCGACATGTCGTCCAATGCTTTTGTGAGAATCGCCACCATTAGGGCAAGCTCTTGCGTTTGCATTTGGAGAATCCGAAGGTCGGCCATTATTTGGCGCTCTTCATCACTCTGAGCACTCAAAGGATGACTCAAGGCAAGGCTGAGCATGATCGAGCCTAGTAATGTGAAGAGAACCTTACGTTTCATGATGCGCCTTGCATATTATTGGGCCGTTATAACGAAATGGGCCCGGCGATTCAACTGCCAGGCCTCCTCGTCCTGCCCTGGGGCAAACGGGAACTCTTCTCCGTAACTTATCGTACGTAGTCGGTCTTCAGAGATACCCAAACTTATAAGGTAATCTTGAGCTGCGAGAGCGCGACGCTCGCCAAGAGCTAGATTGTACTCCGCCGTTCCACGTTCGTCGCAATGTCCTTCTATTGTAATCACCCAGCTCGAGTACTGACGCAATGTTGTAGCGTTTCTTTGGAGGTCGAATTGGGTATCGGGACCTATCTCAGAGCTATCGTATGCGAAGAAAACAGGGACCAGTGGTGACTCCCGGTTAAGTTCGTCCAAAGATTGGACTATGAGCGGTTCCTCTTCCAGCACGGGTTCCGGCTGAACGGCCGCTGGGGGTTCAATAGGAGCGGGGGGTGCGATTGGCGCGGGCGGTGGAGCGATAGGCGCCGGTGGGGGAGTAGGCTCTACTTCTGGCGGCGGGTTGCCGCCGCAAGCTCCGGTAGCCAAGGTCGCTGCAATAACACCAGAAAACATAATTTGTTGAATCGTTAGTCGTATCTGCATGGCAATATTAGTCTCAAATGGAGCAAGTCGAGGACTCCCTTAATGTTTGTTTGCTTCAATATGACCAATGGGACATTTCGTTGTTTCCCACTCGGGTAACTCGGTTAAGATTTCGTCCGTCTCTGGCCATTGTGAAAATTTGCTTTTCACCTGAACGTGTTGAGGTAAACGCCAAATGTCGACCATTCGGAGCGTATGCTGGACTTTCGTTGGTACCTAGTCCGAAGGTTAACTGACGGACGACTCCACTCGCCAGTTCAAGAACCTTAATGTCGTGACCCGGGCCCGTTCGTGAAGAATACGCGATCTCGTTAAAGGGCGATGGGGACCATGTTGGGCGATCACAATAGGATTCAAACGTCATTCGCCGTATTCCTGTGCCGTCAACACTGATCACGTAGATCTGAGGCCGTCCTGACCGGTCTGAGGTGAATGCCAGTTGGTTACCAGTTGGCGACCAAGTTGGGCTTGTATCGATTGCTGGGTTATGGGTGAGTCGCGTTAGGTTACTTCCATCGATATCAACGATATAGAGCTCAGGATTACCATCGCGGTTCGAAGTAAAGGCGATCTGTCTACCGTTGGGTGACCAGGCTGGTAACCAATTCTGCTCCTTAGCGTTTCCAGCGGCAGGGGTTTCTAGGCGTCCTTCATAGATAAACGACACGAACACGTCTGAAAACCCGCGACGATACGAGGTGTAGGCAATAGCGCGACCATCCACTGACCACGAAGGTGTGATATTAAGCGACCGATTAACGGTTACTCGTTGAGGATTTCGACCGTCATAATCAGCGATGTACACTTCCTTGATCGTTCGGTTGTCGACCGGACCGATCAGTCTTTCTCCGTTGCGATCAGAAACAAAGGTTAGCTTGGTTCGTGCGACTCCACGCAAACCACGTTGATTCTGATGGATTTCGTCAGCAATCGTGTGTGCGTACAGGCGAGGGTTTCTTGCAGACCCAGTGTACTGGCGACTGAAGACTGATTCCTGACCACGTACGTTAAAGAGGCGAACCTGGACTTGGACCATCTCATTGGTTCTTTGAACTGTTCCAATGACGACTCCATCAGCGCCGATTTCACGCCATCGATCAAAAGGAATGTCGGTCATTGACCGAGCGGCCGGTATCGTGTTGTACGTGTCCCTAGGAATCATGTAGAACTCTCGCTCGAAATCGAGATCGTTCCAGAGCACTTCCGCCAACATTTGAGCAAGTTCCGTGGTTTCCGGATCGTCGGTAAGGATGATGAAGTCTGGAACAGCGAAGCGAGGTTGCGTGCCGATACTTTCCCCGATAATGAGTTCCACCTCAGATGGCTGACGCTGGGCTGCTTCTTGCTGGGACAATGGCAATGTCTGCAGCGGAGAAGCTTGGGTTGTGATCAGGGCAATGCCAAGGAGAATCGAGGCGACGACGAAATGTAATTGGTTGCCCATTAGGGTAGGTATTGGAAAACGAGACGAACAGTTAGTGAGTCTTCCGAATAGGCGCTTGGCAGGGGCGGAAGCTGGGCTGTTAGCAGCACTGCCCGCTGAGAGGCGAGGTCGAGTGCCACATAGCGACTTGTGCGGATAACTCCGACATCGACAAGGCGTCCGTCCCGCTGAATGGTAAAGCGTACTATGGTCTCTCCCGTTACTTGCTGTTGATTGTTCCAGTTGCGTTGTATAAGGTCGGCCATCGTTCTTAAATACTCCGGGCAGCAAAACGAACCAACATCAAGCTCTCCACCGGCACCTCCTCCGCCACCAGTCGATAGTCCGAAGCCGAGGCCCTGAACGCCGGTCTCTGCGAGTGCGCTACCTGGCCTGACTTCATCACCCTCACTTCTCGTAGAACCTCGGGCGCCCTCCGGGGCCGATTCGACTTCTGGTGGATTGGCCACCTCGCGCCGGCGCGATTCGGGGGTGGGTACAGCCATTTCAGGAACCTGACGGGCGGGAACCCGGACTGCCCTGGGACGAGGATCTGGGGGAAGGTCATTGATTTGTTGGACAGGTCTACCACCGAGAGGAGTCTGGCCTCCAGTGTCAGGCCCCTCCGGACCTCCAAGACTGATTGACATCGTCGGACCCACTTCGGTCTCAGCCCGAACGCCCCATTCAGATGGAAGGAGTATAAGCACGAGTAAGGCGACCACATGCACCACTGCTGAGACGCCCAACATTTTCCCGAAACGATCCGGATTGACTGAGCGCGCTAGGAGGACCTCTGTTGCCGATTCCTTCATAGGTTAGTGTGTTCGTTAACGATCTTCTGGTAGGCGGGTGACAAGGCCAACACGTTGAACCCCGCCATCCTTTAGCTTATCCATGACCGCCATCAGTTCCTGCATCGTGACAGCAGAATCGCCGCGAAGAAACACATCATCCTGGTCATTTTCGGATAGGGTCTGACGGACCCGCTCGTCTAGAACGCTGAGCGGCACATCCTCCTCGCCTAGTTGCACAATACCATCTGTGCGGTAGCTAAGCGGAATCGTAACGAATATTCGATCGGCACTAATTGAGGAGGCTCGCCTAGCAACGGGTAGGTTAACGTCCAGTCCTCGTTGCATCAGTGGCGCTGTCACCATAAAAATAATTAGGAGCACGAGCATTACGTCGACCAATGGGATTATGTTTATTTCAGAGAGAGAGCTCGACACTCTTTCCCCTCGTGCTCGTCGAGTGCTTCCAGTCGAGTGAGCCTTGTGAATCCTCAAGGTTGCCTTCCGATCACGAGAAGTTTCGCTCCGCTATATTTAGAAACTCTAAGGAGAAGTCATCCATTTCCGAGACGAATAGTTTTACGCGATGAGTCAGATGATTGTAAAAGTACACGGCCGGAATCGCCGCGAAAAGGCCGGCTGCCGTTGCAATGAGTGCTTCAGCAATTCCAGGCGCGACTACACCAAGACTGCTAGAGCCTGTTGCAGCAATTCCTTGGAATGAGTTCATTATTCCCCATACTGTTCCAAACAGTCCGATGAATGGTGTAATGCTTGCAGTGGTTGCCAAAAACTCTATCCGGCTCTCCATCTTATTCACCTCGACGGCAGCTGCTCGTTGTAGAGCGCGGTCTAAGGCGTCGATGCTCCTGAGTGTGAGACTGGAGTCGGAAGGAGGCGAGTCGTCGTCGTTTGACGCCCGGAGTTGAGAATTGAGTTCCGCATACCCGGTCTGAAAAATTCCAACCAACGGACTTCTATTAAGCGATCCGCAAACTGCTTGAACCTCTGAAAATTTTCGACTACGTCGAAAGACATCTCGAAATCGCTCAGATTCACTTTCGACAAGGCGAAAATGCAGTATCTTGCGAAGGACGATTGCCCAGGAGGCAACTGAAAAGAGAATCAGGATTAGTAAAACGAATCTGGAGAGTAGGCCGGATCGAGCGACGAGGTCTAGGACGCCGCTACCCATCGTGCTATCAGGCATATCACCCTGCACTTGCAAAAGCGCCAGAGTGATGAATCCAAGCGTGCGCAACGAAGCCTCCGAGCAATTCAATGCGCCGCTGGGACAGCGCGACGAGTGAGCGTAGCACGCGGATTAAGGGCTGTCAAACGTATGATAGCATGGGGTTTCCCGTGCCGTGACTAATCTGGCAAGGGGCCCTAATCAAACAGCGGAATGAGCAATGATTCGGTTTCTTCAGATTAAGAACCTCGCGGTAATTGAGGAACTTCAGCTGGAATTGGACGATGGGCTGACTGTCCTTACGGGAGAAACGGGAGCTGGAAAGTCGATCATTGTCGGCGCCATGGGCCTGCTTGTTGGGGACAGAGCATCTTCGGAACTGATACGCACAGGTGAATCCTCTGCAACGGTAGAGGCGATCTTTGAGAAGGCTGACGGCGCTGAGATTTTGGTTCGCCGAGAAATTCATTCAAGTGGAAGAAGTCGGGCCTTCGTTGATGGAACCCTCGTTACAACGTCTCACCTTCGCTCCCTCGGAACTGAATTGCTCGACCTTCATGGTCAACATGCTCACCAACAACTGCTCAATGCGACGTCACACATTGATCTCCTAGATGAGTTTAGTGGCCTCATGGGAGACAGGGGCGAGCTTTTTACGCTCTTTGAGAAACTTCGCACCTGTCGTTTGGCCCTGGATGAGGCCAGTAGTGAAACGAAGGACGTTGGCGATCGGCTTGAGATGCTACGATTTCAGCTTGCCGACATTCAAAAGGTAGACCCTGGCCGCGGTGAGGCTGATCAGCTTAGGGAAAAGAGGAAACGCCTCTTGAACGCGGATTCAATCTATCGTCTGTCAATCGAGGCTTATGAGTCCCTATACGAGTCGGAGGGATCCGTCATTGATTCCTTGGCTGATATTTGGCGTAAGGTTGAGGAGTTATCTGACCTAGACGATTTATTTAAAAACCATCTCCCGTCAAAGGAGTCCGTTCAGTCCCAGCTTGAGGAGCTTGCTCAAGCCTTAAGGACTAGGAGTGAGGAGATCGATGGTGTTCCGGAGCAGCTGCAAGAGGTTGAAGACCGACTCGCGACTCTCGATGACCTTGGTCGTAAATATGGACAAGGCGACGTAGATCGGGTTTTAGATCGCCAAGTAGAACTCGAAGACGAATTGAAAACCCTCAGTAACTATTCAGGCCGGATTAAGGTGTTGACGATTGAGTTAGAAAAGGTCGAGCAGCAGTACCAAAAATGCGCAGAAGAGCTATCAAAAAAACGCCGAGCGATGGCGCCTAAGCTTACCGATCGACTCGAGTCGTTAATGGGTGAGCTAGCGATGGAGAATGCTCGGTGTCAATTTCGATTCGTTCAGAAAGATGGCGAGCTTCCAATTACCGAACGCGGCATTGACCAATGCGAGTTGTATCTTGCCCCGAATGAGGGCGAGGAGCCCCGACCTTTAGCTCGCATAGCGTCGGGTGGGGAGTTGTCCAGAGTCATGCTGGCTCTTAAGACCGCAGCCTGTTCTGATGAAGCAGGGAGGACCCTTGTTTTCGATGAAGTTGATGCAGGGATTGGTGGGCGTGTCGCGGACGTTGTAGGTAGACGGCTAAAAGGCCTCGGCGAACGTTTTCAGGTTCTCTGCGTTACCCATCTTCCACAGATAGCGGTTTACGGTTTGGGTCAGATTGAGATTCGCAAGGTGGTGAATGAGGGGCGGACTTTAACCACTGCGGCGGCGGTGTCGGGATCGGAACGTCTTGATGCGATCGCGGCTATGATGGGAACAGGCAGGCCGACTGCTCAGAGCCGTCGAAATGCAGCTGAGTTGTTAAAAGGGGCTCAATAGGGCAGGGAGAAGAAAACACGAATGTTGAGTAAGAAGTCAACCGTCAAGGTCCCAGGCGATTACGGGCGAACTTACGCGGTAGAGACCTTCGGCTGTCAGATGAACATCCATGACTCAGAGCGAATGGCTGGCCTGCTGGAACAAACAGGCTACGTCAGGGTTGAAGATGCCATTAAGGCTGACGTCGTTATCCTAAATACCTGCAGTGTGCGGGAACGAGCGGAGGATAAACTGTTTAGTCGTCTCGGGCAAATTTCAGCCGACCGAAGGCAGAAGCCCCCGCTAATGGTCGTTACGGGTTGTCTTGCACAACAAGAAGGCACTGATATGTTTGAGAGGGCAAATCAGGTCGACGTTGTTGTGGGAACGCAGGCAGTCCGTCGCCTACCAGAACTTCTTGACCGAGCAAAAACCCTGGGATCGAATCAAATCGATGTCAACCCGTACGAGGATGTCTCATTTCCTCTTGGACTCGCAGTAAGAACTGATCCGGTCAAAGCTTACGTAACAATTGTGGAAGGCTGCAACGACTTCTGTGCGTTTTGCGTGGTTCCTTATACTCGAGGTCACGAACGGATGAGAATTTCGTCCGAGATAGTCAGTGAAGTCAAGGCGGCGGTGAGCTCTGGCCATAGAGAGGTTCACCTTCTCGGGCAAATTGTTAACCACTACCAATGTCCAGTGGACCAAGAGTGTGATTTTGCCGGTTTACTGGAAAAGCTTAACGAGGTGTCAGGTCTGCTACGGATTCGTTTTGCAAGTCCTCATCCGCGACACGTTAACAGCAGAATGATTTCAGCGATGCGCGATCTGCCTACTGTTTGTGGACACCTCCATCTTCCTCTTCAATCAGGATCAACAAGCGTCCTACGAGCGATGCGTCGGCGTCATACGCGGGAGAACTACCTGGACCTAGTTGAGCGAGTTCGCGCGGCAATACCGACGATTGACCTTTCAACCGATATTATTGTTGGGTTTCCAGGAGAGACCGAGGAGGATTTCCAAGAGACCCTCTCATTAGTTAAACAGGTCGGGTACAGCAGCATGTTTTCTTTTAAATATTCTGAACGGCCAGCAACATTGGCATCACGTCGGATCCCAGAAACCGTGAGTGAATCGGAAAAGACTCAGCGAATCGTCGAACTCCAGTTAGTGCAAAGACAGATTCAACTAGATCTGAATAGGCAGTCTATTGGGACTACGGCATCGGTGCTCGCAGACAGCACCTCGCGGCGACACGATGGAGAACTCTCTGGTCGCACTGGCGGAAACCTTGTTGTGAATTTTCCCGGAGACCCCCTATGGGTGGGGCGCTTGGTGAATGTAATAATTAGGAAGGCCGGGCCCCATAGTGTTTGGGGAGAGTCGGTTACTCTCGGAGAGGCGGGGCAGATAAATGCAAATTGAAATGAACATTAAGGGTTTGATGCTGGACCCAACTACCAAGATGCCAATAGTTATTCTTCGAGATAACAAGGGAGATAATGTTCTGCCTATTTGGGTGGGTAGTCCAGAGGCCAATGCCATCGCGCTCCAAATTGAAAACGTGGCAACACCTCGACCAATGACCCACGATCTTCTAAGAAATGTTATTCAGGACTTAAAGGGCGAGGTTCAAAAAATAGTTGTTTGCGACCTGAAGGGAAATACCTTCTATGCCATGATCTACCTCTTGGTAAATGGGGAAGTGGTCGCAATCGATTCTCGTCCAAGCGATGCGATCGCCCTGGCGGTCAGAGTAAAAGCGCCAATCTTCGTCGAGGAAACTGTGATGAGTGAGGCCAAGAAATCCGATCTTGGGCCAGAGAAGGTCGACCAAGAGCAACTCGGTGAATGGCTCGAGAGCCTCGATCCAGAAGAGCTCGGTAAGTATAAAATGTGACCGTTTCCTACTAAAAAACGGTTTCCTTGACACGACAGTGAGCGCTCCCTAGAATACCGCAGCCGCTAACGGAGCTGCGCCTGATCGATTCGGGTTCCTTATTTTGGGCTCTCAGTGCTCACGTCATGTCCATGGTAATCGCGATTGCCAATCAAAAAGGGGGAGTTGGAAAGACAACTACGGCGATTAATCTCTCGGCCGCTCTCGCCATTCGATACGAGCAACCGACCCTCCTGATCGATCTTGACGCCCAGGCGAACGCAACCAAGTCCTTTATCGATATCAATACTGTCGGACAATCCGTCTATGACGCGATGCAGGGTAACAACTGCACCATTGCAGACACAATTGTTAAATCTGAACAGGAGTACCTGTCAGTTGCTCCGGCGAAGATTTCCCTAGCCAAACTTGAACAGAAGCTGGCGGGGGAGATTGACGCGTACCACAGGCTACAGGATCGGCTCAAGCCGATTCGGAGGCAGTACAAGAACATTGTGATCGACTGTCCGCCAGCCCTAGGAATACTTACGGTAAATGCCCTGGTTGCGGCTACGCACCTATTGGTTCCAGTCCAATCGTCGTATTTTGCGCTCGAGGGAACGGACGATCTGATTGAAACGATAAAGCAGGTCCAGGGAAGGCCGAACCCGAAGCTAAAGCTTCTTGGTGTGCTGATAACGATGCACGAGAAGCGGAAAACTCTAGCTAAGGATACTCAGAAAGCGATTAAGAAGGTTTTCGGGAAAAAGGTGTTCAAGACGGTGATCTCTAAGAGCGTTAGGTTGGAGGAGAGCCCGGCATACCGGGAATCGATTTTTACCTTCGCGCCTTCGTCAAAGGGCGCGAGCGAATACTTTGCTTTGTGTGAGGAGGTTATGGACCGTGCCTAAAAGGAGCGGGCTTCCGCCCTCGGTTAAGATGCGACACGACGCACACTACGTCGAAACTCTAATTGCCCCTGGCGGGGAGCCCGTTGGGCGAATTGTCTCAATCGACAAGGTTGACCCAAATCCAAACCAGCCTCGTCAGGTTATGGGCGATTTGTCAGAGCTGAAGAACTCAATTTCTGAGCAGGGAATAATTCAGCCGCTGATTGTTAGGCAGCGAGGCGATCGATTCCAGATTATCGCAGGGGAACGGCGCTACCAGGCTGCGGTCCAGCTTGGACGAGATGAGGTTCCGGTTGTTATTCGCGATACCAAGGATGAAAGGGAAGTTCTAGAGCTAGCCCTGATCGAGAACATTCAACGCAAAGACCTTACTGCTTTTGAGGAGGCCGAGGCCCTAGGCATCCTGGCTGACAAACACGGCTACACACACGAGCAGCTTTCGAAGCGGCTTGGTAAATCGCGGACAACAATTACTGAGTCACTCGCTCTCAATGGAATGTCTGAAGAAGTTAAGAATCGATGTCGGCTGGCCGACATTACCTCTAAGTCCCTATTATTAGAAATAGTTAGGCAGTCAGATAAAGCAAAGATGATCGATGTTCTTGAGCGGATTGCATCTGGGGGAAAGACTACGAGAGAGCTGCTTCGAAGGGAAAAGGAAAAGCCTAAGGCTGGTCGCCCGAAGGCCTACGTGTATCAGTACAAGGACCCGGAGAAGAAGTTTAATGTGAAGCTCAGCTTTGGCAAGGCTCGCGTGAATAAGAGTGAGTTGATATCAGCGCTTGAGGCCATCTTGCGGAACCTTCAGAAGTCTGGCGATTAGGGATGTCGGTTACTTCGCGTAATAGGCTTGGCTTCCGAACATCGGTTGGAGCTGGCTCATCAAGGTTTGATTTTCTAGTTAGGCTGGTTGCTGGATTTATCCAGCAAGGAATTGGACGATGGCGAACCGCTGTATCGTAATACTGGTGATGTGATGTTCTTAGATCACTGGAAAGAGTACCGACCATGGCTGGTGCGGGCACTGAATCAGCAGGGCAAGTTGAAGCTGGTGTTTGCCCACGAGGTAGCTGAACGAGTAGGAGCGGTGGAAACATCGGCTCTCGCGAGTGGGCTATCGCTGGATGCCGCCCATGAATTGGGAAATTTGGAATTGAAGAAGATTTCCAACGTCCTTTTTGGACCATAGTAATAGAGTTTGGCTGGATGCTAGTTTGGCCGCTCATGGGTTGCGGCATCCTCATAGGGTTCTACCACCCTAGGCTTTCTTTTCAGGGTTGTCAGTCGACCTGACCCTCTATATATGTTTACATAATAGACGTTATCAGACACTGGGTATATTCAATAGTAACAGCGCTCAAGTACGCTTCGAGAGCCGGCCTCCTCGGTAACCGCGACCACCCTTACGGAGCCCTTAGACAAATCACGTATGCTAAGGTCATCGTAATGGTCCGAATCATTGATCGATACCTTATACGAGAGATTGCGACACCATTCCTGCTAGCTCTCACGGTGTTCACCTTTCTCCTAATGCTTCCTCCATTGGTTGAGGTCGCAGAAGGGCTAATTGCAAAAGGTGTCCCTCCCCAAACCACAGTCTGGATCATGTTGACCCTGGTGCCCCAAGCACTTGGAGTCACAATCCCCATGGCCTTCCTGGTTGGCCTACTTGTAGCGCTGGGGCGTCTCTCAAGGGACCGAGAGGCTGTTGCCCTTCAAGCCTGCGGAGTGAGCCCTGCAATTCTTTTGCGTCCAATCCTAACGTGCTCGGTGTTAGCTGCCGCGGCCACAATCTTTACCTTGGTATGGCTCCTGCCTAACGCCAACCAATCGTTCAGGGAAACGACTTATTCAATAATTGCTACAAGGGTTCAGGCCGAGGTGAAACCGAGAGTCTTTTACGAGGACTTCCCAGGGGTCATTCTCTATGTTCAAGATTCAACTGCAGACTCCCCCATTTGGAGCAACGTTTTTCTTGCAGACACTCGGAGTCCTGGCCGTCCCGAGATCTTTGTTTCGGAGAAAGGCCAGGTCGCTCTAAATCGCCCAGATCGCCAAGTTGCCATTATTTTGGAGAACGGTGTTCGGCACGATGTCAGCCCAGAGCGACCAGAGGAATACGAGGTTCACGAATTTGAACGGATCGTGATGAGTCTTGACCCGGACACTGTGTTCCCGCGTATGGGTCCACAGCGTGGGTACCCTGAGCTGACGATTGCTGAACTTGAAAACGAAGTCCTTGACATGCGGGCTGCTGGCCTATCCCCACACCGACCTATCATGGAGATCCACCGAAAATTTTCAATACCAGTAGCCTGTTTTGTCTTTGCCTTAATCGGCTTGGCCTTTGGGTTGAGCAATAGGCGAGAAAGAAGGATCTCGAGCTTTGTGGTTGGAATCGGCGTTATTTTTGTCTACTACGTGTGGATGTACGTTGCGGAGGCCGCGGCTAAGGGCGCTCTGGTCTCTCCGCATTTGGCAATGTGGCTTCCGAATCTTGCTCTCGGTCTTCCAGCCCTTCTCTTTGTCTGGAGAAGGGTCTTCACCGTAGATGGGCGTTTGCTTCCGCGATCATGGCGCTCTGGTTTAATTCGAAAGCCTGAGTCCCAATCTAGTCCTGGGAGATCAGTCACGAAAAGCAAGCCTGAGCCTGCTAAGACCAGTGGCAAGCTTCTGAGTCCTCTATTTCCCCGCTTGAACCTTCTCGATCAGTATGTTCTTCGGCACTACTTCAAGGTTGTAGCTTTAGCTTTTGTGGGAATGTTGGGGATCTTCTACATTGCGACGTTTATTGACCTGTCAGACAAGCTATTTAAAGGGGAAACAACGGCTGCTACCCTGTTGGAATATTTCTGGTTTGCAACTCCCCAATACATCTATTACGTACTTCCGATTTCAACTCTGATAGCCACGCTCGTTACGATCGGTCTCATCACGAGAACTTCAGAGCTAGTTGTGATGAAGGCTTGCGGTATCAGCCTTTATCGGGTTGCCGCCCCCCTATTTTGCCTAGGAGTGGTGTGGAGCGGTCTCCTTTTTGGCCTTGGAGAGACAATACTGGCGTCATCTAATAGGCGGGCCGAGGCCATCAGACACGTTGTTCGCGGTGGTTCACCTCAAACCTTTGACGTCCTAAACCGTAAATGGATTGTTGCACCCGACGGCTCGATCTATCACTACGCCTACCTTGATCCCGCACTGCAGGAGCTTCACGGGTTTTCAGTCTACGAGTTCAGCAATTCAACTTGGGCCCTGAGTAGGCGAACTTTCGTGAATAAAGCAACCTTCCAGGACCCATGGGCCGGTGAAGGCGTATGGGTCAGGTCTTTCGATGCGTCTTTAGACGTAATGCCCTACGAGTATGTTGGAGAAGCCGACCTCCCTCTTCAACCCCCAGAGTTCTTCGTTACCGAAGGCCCTGATGCTGAACGAATGAACTTCACGCAGCTCCAGCGCTACATTGGTGAGCTAGAGGCTGGCGGGTTTAATGTTACGGAGTTGCTGGTTGCTCTACAGCGCAAGCTCTCCTTTCCATTCATTACGATTGTTATGACCCTGATTGGCATTCCCTTTGCCGTTATTACCGGTCGTTACGGGGCCATGTATGCAACGGGGGCTGGATTAGCGATTGCGATGGGATACTGGATCACGCTTAGCGTCTTCGCGGCAGTCGGTGCTGCAGGACTCCTGGTACCAGTTCTTGCGGCTTGGGCTCCAAATATTCTTTTCGGTGCGGCCGCAAGCTACCTATTACTTACCGTCCGCACCTAATCCCACTGTTCTATTTGGATATTATCGATCCAGAGCACCCCGGAGGTTGCCGGGGCCGTATTTAGGGTATCAACCACAAACATAAGCGCTACTGGTTCGTCTGCTTGCGGCGGCCAAGGACTGCTCTCCGCAACCGGGCGCATGTCCTGGAGGCGGATCAAGACTTCTCTTGGTTCGGTGTCCACATAGACCGATCTGACCCACCGAACATCCTCTCCTGCCTTCGAGTCCCTCAATTGAACGGATACTCTTTGTGCAGCATCGCCTCGAATCAGAAATCGAATTACGTTAAATCGATTGAAATCTAACGCCCCTTCACGCACTAAGGCTGCGAATGGACTGGTCTCGGAATCAGAAAGCGCGTACCGCAATGCCAACTCTCTTCCGTCAACCGAGGGAGTGCTGTCAATCGCCACCAGTGATGTTTCTTCATGCTCAACCTTCCAAGCTTGGACATCAGATTCATCACTAAATAATGCAAATGTGGTCTCAATAGTCTCACCTACTGGCTGATCCGTTTCTGCCTCCCTAGGTTCGCCTACGTAAATCGGATTACTCAGAATCCATGGAATGGGTAAGGAGTTCGGCATTGGCGAGAGGACGACTTCGGCCCTATATATCGCAGATTGGCTTCCCGTTTGAAATCGTAAACTCGGCTGGGTTGTTTGTGCGATTAAGGTGCCATCTTTAAATAGTCTTAGTTCGCCACCTTGTGGAAGGTCTGCTTCAAGCACCACAGTCCTAGGATCGCCGACCGATACTACCCTTCCAGGCTGCGTAGCGCTTGTCCCGGATTCGACTTCGAAGCGAAATCGTCCTGGTTGTGCAAGGGCATCGATCGCTGTGTACACTCGACCCTGTTTGATCGAACCGAGAAGCAGCGCTGTGTCTTTTTCAGGATCTCCAGAGAAACTAGTTTCAAGTTGAACGCGGATACCGAAGCTTCGAAACACTTGCTCGTAGGACGGAATTGGAAAAGGGCGCACGTGGGCATCCGCCCCGGCCAGTGCAACAACCCGACGTCCTTGGGTCATTGTGTCCCACCGATCGAGGGCCTCAATGGGTCGATCAAAGAGTGAGGCGATCGCCTCGGACGGTCGAAGTGGATAATGGAGAATTCCTAGTGCGAGACGGTGTACCGGCTCGTCCCGCCAGGCGCTATCAGTGTTCAGCCATTCGATCCCGTCTATGGGAGCTGTCCAATCCTTCCACCGTAAAGATTCCTTCGCCGAAAAGGGATGTGCCGCAACGCCGAAGCCTCCCAGGCGAGCAATGTCCTCAACAACATCTCGTGCTTCGCCCCCGAGTGGGTAGGGGGAACCTTGGTGTCCGATCGCAAGATAATGACCCTCGGTCGTGCTCACCTCTACCCCATCCAAGATAAGAGTTCCCCTGTGATAGATGGGGGGATCGGGCGTTCTTGTGCCATCGCCGTGGTCGGTTGTAATAACGAACGCTAATCCGGCACGGGCGGCAGCGCCAGCGATCTCGTCGACAGTTCCCGAACCATCCGATCGAGCAGTGTGAACGTGAAATGCTCCTGTAACGACCGGCGTGGATATCTCGCCAGACGACGCAAACTCCTTCTTATCAATAAGTGGTTGATCAGGAAGGGTAAGTACAGTCGCCAGCGCTACGACGATGATCACCCCACTCGCTGATCGTGCGGCAGAATACAACATGATGAAATCGGCGAGACAGCTTCGACCCCATCCCTAGCCGAGGATCGATATTACTAATCAGAGGCCGGCGTCAGCCTTAAGGGCCTCTGCCTTGTTAGTCCATTCCCAGGTAAAGTCCTGTTCAGTGCGACCGAAGTGTCCAAAAGCAGCAGTTTGCTTGTAGATTGGCCTACGAAGGTTCAAGGTTTCAATGATCCCCTTGGGAGTTAGCGCAAAGTGAGCCCTTATGAGATCGCTAATCTTGTTGTCGTCAACCCGACCAGTGCCGAATGTATCAACCAGAACGGAGACGGGGTCCGCTAGGCCGATTGCGTACGCGAGCTGTACCTGGGTTCGGTCAGCTAGTCCCGCAGCCACGCAATTTTTGGCAATGTAACGGGCCATGTACGACGCTGAACGATCGACCTTTGTAGGGTCCTTTCCTGAGAACGCTCCCCCACCATGAGGAGCGGCACCGCCGTAGGTATCTACAATAATCTTCCTGCCCGTGACCCCAGCATCACCATGGGGTCCGCCAACGACAAACCGACCGGTTGGGTTTACGTGAATGCTCGTGTTTTGATCCAACATCGACTCAGGAATTGTCGGTTTTATGACGTGTTCCTGAACATCCTCAAGCATTTTTGCCTGGTCAACAGTGGCAGCATGTTGACTGGACACTACGACGGTGTCCACGCGAACTGGCGTGTCGCCGTCGTACTCAACCGTGACTTGAGATTTTCCATCTGGCCTAAGGTAATCCAAGATGCCCTCTCGGCGAACCCTTGATAAACCTCGACAGAGTTGATGCGCAAGCTGAATAGGGAGCGGCATCAGTTCGGAGCTCTCTCGACAAGCGTAGCCAAACATCAGACCCTGATCGCCAGCGCCGCCAGGATCAACGCCCATCGCGATATCCGGCGATTGCCCGTGAATTGCCGAGACAACAGCACACGTTTCATGATCAAAGCCAAATTTGGCTCGGGTATACCCAACGTCCCTTATTGTGTCCCTGACGATTCTTTGAAAATCTACATAGCACGTAGTTGTAACCTCCCCGGCCAGAATTGCAAGGCCGGTAGTCACAAGAGTCTCGCATGCAACTCGTCCGTTGGGATCCTCGGCAAGGATCGCGTCAAGGACTGAGTCAGAGATCTGATCGGCTATCTTGTCAGGATGCCCTTCAGTTACGGACTCCGAAGTAAACAGGTGGCGGCCGGTGCGACTCATTTAACGAACTCCTTCGCTTAGGAGCATCGTGCAGCGCCCAGAGAGGCCTGTGAACGGTTTTCTGGCCCATTGGGGCACGTCCTCAGCGTTACACGAAGACCCAAACCGCTTACGTTAACAGACACTTCAAATACTGGTCAACTAATTGAAAACACACCTAGTTTCCTGCCATTCTTCACTTTTTCTTTGTTCCAAAAGGGGTCATTGTTCGGCGGGGATGGTACTTATCGTAAGTCTTCTTTAGCCGAGCTCCATGAATGTAGGTGTAAATTTGCGTTGTTGATAGCTTGGCGTGACCCAGCATTTCTTGAAGGCTTCTTAAATCGGCTCCGCGCTCAAGTAAGTGGGTTGCAAAGGAATGTCTCAGCACATGAGGACTTAGGTCGTGTCCGAGCCCAGCTGCTAATCCGTAACCTCTCAGAATCTTCCAGAATCCCATTCGACTTAAATGGAGGTCATCCTTCTTCTTTATCCCTCTGCCCCCGGCGTTAACAAAGAGCCAACTTGACCGACGATTACCTAACATCTCACCCCGGGCTTTCTCACGATATCGAGTTACCCACGTAACAGCCTGACGTCCGATCGGCACAACCCGCTGCTTTCTCCCTTTTCCCATGCATTGCACATGTCCAACTTGTAAGTTCACATCTTCGAGTCGCAGCGAGACCAACTCTGACACTCGCATGCCGGTTGCATACAACAATTCAAGAAGTGCGCGGTCTCGACATCCCCTGGCAGTGTCGACCGCTGGTTGTTCAAGAAGCTTGTCGATGTCCTTAAGTGAGAGGTATTTCGGGAGCGTGCGTGGCAACTTTCCGGACTCAATGCCCTCTGAAGGGTTCCTCTGAATCTGGCCCTCCTCTGCTAGAAAGCCGTAGAACCCTTTGAGGCCGGCAATCATTCTGGCAACCGACCGAGGTGTTAATCGCTCCCTGTCCTTAAGATCCCGAACATAGGCCTCAATTTGCCGTCGTTCTAACCTGTCGACAGGTAATCGTTCGCGTTTAGCAAACTTTGCGAGACGATTAAGATCGTAGCCATAGCTAGAGACGGTGTTGGCCGAAAGATGGCGCTCTTGCCGGAGATAGGCAAGGTAGTCCTCGATTTGGCAATCCCTGGTCCGACTCAAACTCACCCGTCTTTCCTTTTACCTGGCAGCTCAATGCCTATTAGAATCGTTTAATGACCACGTCGCCAACTATTCTAATTGCTGGCCTCGGCGATCTCGGCTCCGTTGCACTCGAGCTTCTAGCCCGTGAACACTGGCCCGGACGGGTTATCGCTAGTTGCCGCACGCTGGCCCGCGCTGAAGCCTCCGTAAACCTAGCGCGCCTAGGCGGAATCGCCCAAGGGATGCGACCGAATCTAGAAGCCGCCAGTCTAGACCTAGACGACGTGGATCGCACAGCTGAATTTATTCGGCAATTGTCACCGGACGTAATTTTATGCACTGCCACGAGGCAGTCCTGGTTGACCCCCTGCGCCCTCCCAGCCGAACCCCGGGACCGCCTAGCTGCTGCTGGGTTTGGCGCATGGCTTCCCATCCACCTAATCCTGTCACTGAAGTTGATGCGGGCTCTTCGTCTATCCGGTCTTCAAGCGCGTACTCTGATCGCCTCGTTTCCTGATGTTTCAAATTGCGTGCTTTCTCGTGTCGGCCTCGAGCCAACTTGTGGCGTTGGAAACATTGCTGAGATTGTTCCAAAGATTGAAAGCTTAGCTGCAATCAAACTTGGTGTTCCAATTGATGACGTTAGCGTAACCTTTGTAGCTCACCACGCTCTTCAGGATTATGTTTCTGATTCCCCGACTGACGAAGGACCACCTTTTTTTCTTCGCATCATGCATGCTGGCACGAATGTTACTGGTGTCATTGGCGGATTAGACTTTCCTCGCCAAGCGTATCCAATACCGACTGGCCGAAGGACCCACTTTCTCACAGCCAGCTCAATTGTAAGAATAATGGTTGCTCTTGCGAGCAAGGAGGTCCGGCTTCATGCTCCAGGGCCTGAGGGGCTCCCAGGCGGGTATCCTGTATTAGTTGGACCGCGCGGGGTCCGCGTCCCGGCCATCAAAGATCTTTCTCGGCAAGCTGCAATCGAGATTAACGAGGCATCACACAAATTCGATGGGATAGAGACAATTGGCCCGGATGGCACCGTAATCTTTAGTGACCAGACTGTCGAAATCATGTCTACAGAACTCGGATATCACTGTCAGCAATTACCTCCATCAGAGATCGAGGGTCGAGCCGCCGAACTTTTAGAACGTTTTCGTGAATATGCTGGTCGGCATGGGATTTCAACGCGATAAAACTGACTAATCGTTAATCACCTGTTTCGCACAGCGACGTTCCTGTATCCTGATTCACATGGCGTATTCGACCAAGAAATCCCAGAGCCTCTTTGAGCGATCATTACGGGTGCTCGTAGAAGGCGGCAGCTCGCCCTCTAGGGGACCAGCCAACTACGGTGACTACCCTCTCTTTTTGGATCGGAGCGAGGGTGCTTATGTCTTCGATGCTGATAACAACAAATACATTGACTGGATGATGGCTTACGGTGGATTACCACTCGGCCATGCCCATCCCAAGATTGTTCAGGCAGTTGGCGAAGCCATGGCGACCGGCGCACTCCTGCCTGCGGCGACCCAAACAGAGGTTGAGGTTGCCGAACTAATTCAAAAAATGGTGCCGTCCGCAGGTCGTGTACGTTTCGCAAGTACAGGCACCGAGGCTGCGATGGCTGCAATCCGAGTAGCAAGAGGGTTCACTGGGAGACCGAAGTTCATTAAATTTGAGGGTCAATATCATGGGTGGTACGACGACTTCTTAGTGAACGCCCACCCCCACCCCATTAGTTCCCTTGGCCATCGCCGGGATCCTGTGAAAATTGCCGACAGCTCAGGCCTTAATCAACGAGCTCTAGAAGACACCATTGTGGTGCCGTGGAACGACCTTGCAGCGCTTGAACGGGCCCTCGAAAATCATCAAGGCCAAGTCGCCGCGATAATTACCGAAGGCATTATGGCCAATATGGGTGTAATCCCGCCGCTACCGGACTACCTCTCTACCGTGCAAGACCTAGCCCGAACCCATGGAGCTCTCTTCATTCTTGATGAAACAGTTACAGGCTTTCGCATCGCCCCAGGCGGCTGTCAGCAGCATTACCAACTGGAACCCGACCTTTCCATTTTTGGCAAAGCTTTGGGAGCAGGACTCCCCGTTGCAGCCTTCGTCGGGCGGTCGGAGATTATGGAATCGCTCAGTTGGGGTGGCGTCCTACACTACGGTACTCAGAACGCGTCTCGAGTTGGACTTTTTTCAGCTCGGGCTAATTTACAGGTGCTTGGGGATGATAATGCGAACGTTTTTCAGCACACTTGGAGCATTGGCGAGCGGCTCGTGAACGGCCTACAGGAGGCCTTTAAGGAAACGAAGACCTCCGCTATTGTCCAAGGCGTTGGCCCCATGTTTCAGATTCTCTTTACGAAACAGGCGGAGATTCGGGACTATCGAGAATTTTGTGCCTTCGTAGACCGCGATCGGTATCGCCGGTTCGTACATGCACTCTTTCAACATGGGATCTACATGACCCCAGCTTCAGGTTTGCACTCCGTCACTTCGTTAGCCCATAGTCCTGAGGATGTGGACGACACTCTTTTAGCCGTCCGCGAGGTGCTTCTCAATGGCGAGTACGCCTAGAAAAGACCGGGGCCCTGTTTTGTCCAAAAAGGTGGCAATAGTTACCGGAGGGGCTTCGGGTATAGGCCGCGAAACCGCGTTACTGTTTGCTGAAGAAGGGGCGGCCGTGACGATTGTTGACCTAGATGCTCGGAGGGGTGAGGAAACCGCGCAAGAGATCAAGCAGGAAGGGTTTCAGTCTCTTTTTGTTCAATCAGATGTTACTAGCGAGCATGATTGCAAAGAAGCGATCCAGCGCACGGTTTCAGTGTTTGGCCAACTCGATATCTTGTTCAACAATGCCGGAATCATTCAGCGGACTTCGGTACCGAATACTGCAGAGGCCGACTGGGACCGAGTAATGGGAGTTAACGTCAAGGGAGTGTTTTTAATGTCGAAGCATGCCATCCCCGTCATGATTGATGGAGGCGTAATTATCAACAGCGGCTCTGGTTGGGGATTGGTGGGCGGACCTAATGCGGCCTCCTACTGTGCTTCAAAGGGTGCGGTGGTTCAGCTGACACGGGCAATGGCGCTCGACCACGCCAAGCAAGGAATTCGGGTTAATTGCATATGCCCAGGAGACATTGATACTCCTCTGCTTATGAATGAAGCCGACCAACTCATGGTGAATCGCGAAACCTTCAGAACTGCGGCTGCTGACCGCCCCCTTGGTCGCATCGGAACAGCCAAAGACGTTGCGAAGTCGGTCTTATATCTCGCGAGCGAGGCTGCGGGCTTTGTTACAGGCACAACGCTAGTCGTCGATGGTGGCGGCCTGGCCGGGTCGACGTCGTGAAGGGGCTAACCAATAAAAGGGTTCTTGTAACTGGCGGCGCCAAAGGCATTGGCGCAGCTACAGTTGCACGCTTTCTCGCAGAGGGCGCTCAGGTCACAGTGCTCGATTGTGACGCTAAGGGGTGCGCAGACCTAGAGAAGCGACTTCCTTTACTTGGACCGTCGATTCTTGCTGACGTTACTGATCGTGACGCAGTTGATACCGCGTTCAATTCCCTCGATAGTCGATGGCAAGGACTGGACATTCTGATCAACAACGCCGGGATTAGTCAGCCTCATAATTTTACGGAAATCAACATTGATGATTGGCGCAAAATTCTTGAAGTTAATTTGACAGGAGTTTTCCACGTGGCTCAAGAAGCAGCCCGCCGAATGCTTGGTGGCGGCTCAGGGGTGATTCTCAACATGGGGTCGAGTAACGCTTTGATCGGAATGCCCAACTATGCCGCCTATAACGCGTCGAAGGCTGGAGTCATAGCTCTTACCCAAACGATGGCGCTCGAACTTGCACCACAGATCCGGGTGAATGCAGTCTGCCCGGGCTACGTGTTGACTCCGATGCAGCAGACTGAATACACTCCCTCCGAGATGGAGACTCTAAATTCAAAAGTTCCCCTTGGTCGCCATGCCGCGCCTGAGGAGGTTGCCGCACTATTTGCGTTTCTTGCCTCTGAAGAGGCCCCGTTTATGAGCGGTCATGCGATTTTAATAGACGGGGGGGAGCTAGCCGGCGGCCTCGCGAGTCGATGAGCTGAAGCTAAGACTTCCTGCAAGAATTATCGGCCTCATCTCCAAGACCCAGCCAGTATCCGCGCGCACGGTTAATCGCGATCAAGCTATGGATTGCCGCCCAATTTATGTCACCGCCTTTCTTGCGGTCTTAATGGGATCTCCACTGTTTGCACAAACTGCAGATTCTGTTAGTGAGCGACGAACCATGACAGCCGAACGCATGGTGAATGGTGAAGCGATCGAGCTCGATGGACTACTTGATGAGCCGGCCTGGCAAAGAGCCGTACCGGCAACCGACTTTATTCAACAGGATCCGGTGCTTGGTGGAACGCCAACCGAGCGCACCGAAGTTCGAATTATTTACAGTCGGGATCATCTTTACATGGGGGTTCTATGTTTCGATTCCGAACCCGACAAGATGCTCGGCAACACGATGAAACGGGACGAGTATCTTCGAGCCGATGATCGCTTTATGTGGGTCATGGATACTTTTTTGGATCAACAGTCGGGTTATTTCTTTGAAATGAATCCTTCAGGCCTAATGGCTGACTCGCTGATGGGGTCCGGAGGGGCTCAAAGTCGTGAATGGGATGGCATTTGGGATGCCAAGGCTTTGCGTAGCGAGCTTGGCTGGACTCTTGAAATTAAGATTCCTTTTCGCACTCTCAACTTTGACCCAGACGGCACTGCATGGGGGATAAATTTTCAGCGAACGATCCGGCGAAAGAATGAAGAAAATCTTTGGACCGGATACTTGCGTAATCAACAGCTTCGGCAGATGTCGAACGCCGGTTTACTCGAGATTGATATTCAGGGTGGAGGTGTTACCCAGGGCTTAGGACTTGATGTTAAGCCTTACATCACTGGAGGAGGCTCCGATTCCCCTGGTCGTAACCCGCCAGTTCCACTGTCCAGGAGCGCAGATCTTGGAGTGGACCTGTTCTACAACCTGACGCCGAGTCTTCGCGCAAACCTGACCGTCAATACTGATTTTGCGCAAACGGAAGTGGATCAAAGGCTCGTCAATCTCACGCGGTTCCCTCTTTTCTTTCCTGAAAAACGGGATTTCTTTCTTGACGGAGCAACATTCTTCGAGTTTTACGTTCCAAGGCGTCGCCAAAATTCCAATATCGCAGTTCAGCCGTTCTTTAGTCGTCGAATTGGGCTCGATGCGAATGGATTACCTCAAAAGATTGACTTTGGGACAAAACTGACTGGCCAACTCGGCCAACAGGACGTCGGCTTTCTCCATGTGCGCACTGGCGACGAATCCACCCTCGTTGGGGAAGATTTCACGGTGCTACGTCTCAAGCGTCGAGTATTGGCGCAGTCCTACGTGGGCATGTTCTACAGTCGCCGTGCCAGTCGCACAATCGCATCAAGCCCAGAACAGACGGCCGGCCTTGATTTTCGCCTGGCAACTTCAACCTTCAGAGGGTCAAATAATCTTGAGTTTAACGGCTTCCTTCTGTGGAACACCGATACAGCGAAAACAACGCCTGGTGACAACCTTGCCTACGGGGTTAGGCTAGATTATCCGAACGACCGTTGGGAAGCGCGGGTATCCTTCACGGAGGTTCAGCCGGACCATGGTCCCGCCATGGGTTTCACCCGCCGGACTGGTTTTCGCGCCTACCAGCCTCGACTTCGCTTTGCGCCTCGACCCAGTCAGCATCCGTGGCTGCGCCAAATGGCGTTTGGGTTCGATGTAGACCTGCGAACGGACATGAAAAATCAGTTTCTGACACGCCGCTTGGATTTCACGTTGCTCAGACTAGAACTGCACACTCAGGACAATCTTGAAATTAGCTTGGTACCAACCTATGAGCGCCTCGAGAAGGATTTTGAAATAACCAAGGGAGTGGTGCTTCCTGCTCAGAGCTCGTATGACTTTGTCCGATTTCGGGTCGTGACGAATACCGCAAATCGTCGAATTCTCGCCGCCCAGACGCGGTTCGAAATGGGCAGTTTTTTCTCCGGCACAAGAGAAGAAATCGCTGTGTCTCTTGGCATTCGACCGCGACCAGGTGTAACCCTGAGCGTTGAACAGGAGTGGAACAGAATCTCACTTGGTACCGACAATTTTCAAGTTCGCCTTTATCGCCTTGTTGCCGACACGCAGTTCAGTCCCTGGCTGTACTTGGTTAATAACGTGCAATTCGATTCGATGAGTCAAGTGATGGGCTGGCAATCCCGACTACGCTGGATTCTCACTCCCGGAAACGACCTCTTTGTTGTTTACACTCAAAATTGGCTGGACCATGAGCTCTTCGATCGATTTGCCACTCTCGACCGCCGGGCAGCTGCAAAATTCGTCTACACTCACCGCTTCTAGGATCAACCCTAGCTGCCAGCGGAGAATTTCGAACAAGAGGAGTCGTAATCCTCATCAGTGGCCAACTCAAGCCATTCAGTCGTCGCGTTGACGTTGATGGCCAAGTGGGTCATCGGCGTGAGAGGCAGGGCTCCGTGCCAGTGTTTTTCACCAGGCGGAATAACCGCAACACCCCCTGTAGCAATAATCTGAAATCCCTCACTGAGCGTCAGGAGTGCGCACTCCCCTTCAAGGACAACCAGTAACTGCATGCCGCTGTGGATATGCCATGCCGTACGCGCCCCAGCGTCGAACATTACCCGGTAGACGTTCACTTCGGGATTGGTCGCAACACCCAACATGCGCGCTACGCGAGCGCTCCCCGTGAAATGTCTCGGGTCGGCATATTCGTATTCCTGCTCCTTAGGATCAAAGATCATCACGGCCTCTCCAGAAAAAGAGAAACAGATGACGCGCTGGGATGCACGCCACCCGTTCGTTAAGGTCAAGCGGTGACTGCTATCGACCTCTAATCAGAAGCTGAATTCTCAAGCAGTGGCTCCAAGGGCACTAGCTCGCCACCATTTTCCGTGCACACCGCAAAACGACTACGCTCAGTCGCATACATCGAAACGCCAGCATATTCCCCCTTGGCGTTCAGTACGTAAAAACTGATTCCGAACGCTGGCTTGCCCCGACTATTCAATAGTCTGGGCTCGACCGTATTCTCCTGAATCCGCTTAAGTCCTGCCATGCCGGCATCCTTAGGACTCAGGCCGTTGCGAAGGTTCTCAACGATCAGATATGAGGTGAGATTGTAAAGGTTCGCTTCGCCACGCCCAGTTGACCCTGCTGCACCATAGGTGCCATCGACATAGAGTCCGGCTCCCAAGATTGGTGAATCACCGACGCGACCCGGGATCTTCCAGGCCAGGCCACTCGTTGTGGTCACTCCACAGATCTCGCCGCTGGAATTGATGCCATCGCAGTTAATGGTCCCGAAGAAGTCGTGCTCATCGATTCGACCGTCCGCCATCATGCCCAAGCCGGCCTCATACCCGGCCCGTGCTCGTTCACCCGGGTTAAGGTAATGTCCCGGGTCGACGCGACGCTTCCATTCAAGCCAGCGCTCTCGTGAGCGGTCGGTATTCAGGTCGTCATGAATCGTAAATCCCATATTTCGCGCGAAGTCTTGAGCGTCCTGTCCAACCAGCAGGTGGTGATCCGTGTGCTGCATAACCGCGTGAGCGACTAGCGAAGGAGTCTTTACCCCTTCAATGCCAGCAACGCCGCCGGCTCGTCTCTTCGGACCATGCATGCAGCAGGAGTCGAGCTGGACGATTCCATCTGCGTTTGGGGATCCCCCAAAACCAACGCCTCCATCTTCGGGGTCCAATTCATTCAGATTGACACCAGCGATTAGCGATTCGAGTACATCCTCGCCCTCGGTCATCATCCGAAACGCGGCTTCGACGCAGGTTTCAGAGCCTCCATTTCGAATCCGATGTCCATTACCGGAAGCGATGACAACCGGTCTAACTCCGGACGACTGAATCGCCGGCGCACGGCCAAACGTCTTTCGCGAGGATGCGGCCGTGAGGCCAGCAACCACGGTGCCCGTCTGAATAAAATCGCGACGGCTAATCCTGCTACTCATAACATTTCCTCCTGCGAATTAATGTTACCTTGAACCACTTCCCCACTTTCCTTCACGGCTTGATTATATCGCTCTACAATTGACCGACGCTGGTTCAAGCAGTGACTGCCGTCTCAGCGGTAGCTAACCATTTGAGCGCTGGAGCAACCCTTCTAGCGGAGCCAGTTCCGCCCCGTTTTCTGTGCAGACTGCATATCGGCTCCGCTCGCTCTCGTAGAGTGAAACGCCGGCATACTCGCCCTTGGCGTTAACAATGTAAAAGTTAATTCCAAACGAAGGGTTTCCTTCATCGTTTAGGAGGCGAGACTCGACCGTATTCTCCTGAATCCGCTTAAGTCCTGCCATGCCCGCATCCTTAGGACTCAGGCCGTTGCGAAGATTCTCAACAATCAGATATGAGGTGAGATTATAGAGGTTTGCTTCGCCACGACCAGTCGACCCAGCTGCACCGTAGGTTCCATCGACATAGAGTCCGGCTCCCAAGATTGGTGAATCACCGACGCGACCCGGGATCTTCCAGGACAATCCGCTCGTGGTGGTCACTCCACAAATCTCTCCTTGTCCATTAATGCCGTCACAATTGATCGTGCCCCAGTATTCCTCTTCAGGAATAATCCCCTCAGCGACCATATCAAGCCCTGCTTGGATGCCTGCTTCCAGTCGTTCTTCAGGATTAAGATAATGGCCAGGGTCGGTGCGCCGCTTCCATTCCAGGTATTGCCGCCGCGAATTGTCAGTGTTCAGGTCAGCCTCGATATTGAAGCCCATATTTCTGGCGAACTGTTGGGCGCCATCTCCGACTAGAAGGTGATGGTCGGTGTGATCCATCACCGCTTTAGCCACAAGGGAGGGAGCACGCACACCTTCGAGCGCACCGACGCCACCGGCTTGCCGTTTCGGACCATGCATGCAGCAAGAATCGAGCTGCACTACACCATCTGCGTTTGGACGACCCCCATACCCGACGCTTGCGTCATTTGGATCGAGCTCAACGATGTTTACGCCGGCAATTAGCGAATCAAGAACGTCATCGCCGGCAGTCATTTTGCGGAAGGCAACCTCAACACAGGTCTCTCCGTCACTATTTCTGGAACGATGACCGTTTCCAGACGCCACAACCACTGGCTTCACGCCTGCCGTTTGCACGGCCGGGGCCCGGCCAAAGGCCTTACGTGGTCCCACGCCTAATCCCGCCGTCGCCGCACCAGCTAGCACAAATTCTCTACGGTTAATCTTTTTCCGCATGGTTATGCCCTCTTAATAGTTTGGATGTCCAAGACAAGGAAAAAGCTGAACACCTACCACCTTTTATCCTTAAACATCTTGCCGAACTCAAGATTCTGGCCGTGGCCTCTGAAGATGTCAATTCTTTAAAGCACGATTCACCAAATCCCTTAGCAATCTCAGGCCTGGTATACAATTATTTGGGTCCTGGCGCCGTTTGTTCAAGTCAGGCGGCGACCAAACTCGGCGCTCCATTGGATGGCCAGCGACAGCTCGTACAGCGACTGAATTCGTTGCCCCACGAAGATCACAGTCCAAAACATGGCGTCTCCCTCACAAAGGGTACCTTTGAGCCTTCGATTACGAAAACACCAACCGTCGTGATTGGGTCAAGAGCATTTGCTTTCGGCCAAGGTCGGCAGAGAGCGGAAGCTGCGCAACTCCAATCAAACGGCGCATGATCTCTACCCCCGCAAACTGTCGCAGCAGCTTAGTCGACTTTGGGAGATTCGAGCAGGAGGCGGAGTATGCCCGAAGGGCTCGATCGATCAGTTCTGTAGGCTGATTCGACAAATGTAAATGCCCAATCAACACGCCAAAATCGAACTCCGGTGGTCCAAAGAAACAGAATTCTGGGTCAATAATTCGAGGACCGCTCTCTGAATGAAGCCAACTTCCTGGAAAAAAGTCGCCGTGCACCAGAGCGTCTCCACTCTGTAGATATAACTTGCCAAGCTCTGTCACCGCATTTACGTAATCATTGTCGTTACTCAACTCGCCTGCCAATTCTGAAAGACCAGGTGTGATCATATTCAAATCGAGTCCATTCTCCTGCTCTAATGGGATCTGAAAGATGTGTTGATGGTTCAGTTGCCGCATGGCTTGATTATTGAATCGGCCATCCCGATTAGAGCCAAGGAACGAAGCGTGAAGAGTGCCCAGGAAGTTGATGAGCGTCTCTAACTCCTGCGACGTCAATGTCTCACCGGCATACAGGCCCGTGTAATCAGAGCCGGTTCCGATATCCTCAAGCATAAGGAGCCTAGACTGAGAATCGAAACCCAGGAGTCTGGGCATCCGAGCCTGAAGGGCTGGAATATGCTCTATCAAACGGTAGAACAGGCCTTCCACTACCGCACGCTCTGAAGGCGCCGCGATGTCATCATATTTCTCAACCCATGGACGAGCCTGCTTGAGAATCATACGTCTCGTAGAAGTCTTCACCCGCAGGGTGTAGTTCATATTGCCTTCGCCTGGCTTTGAAGCGGATAGGAGGAACTCCTCGCCAGTCAGCCATTTCTTATCTTGCAAATAGAGCCCGAGACCGTCGAGGTCGTGTTCATCCAAAAAAAAGACGCCGGGACAACAGGACTCAAATCTAGCTCGCTTTGTCAGCACCATTGGAATAAGACTCAAAAAATCATGCGCCCGCAGACCGCTCTATCGACAATTCGACTCTTGAGTGGAGCATTATCCTATCTGAAAGTGGACCCCATCATTGCCTAGGAGAGTACAATACCTAGTGTTATGACCGCCCTCATATGGGGATGGGCGGGAGACAAATCCTGGTCGATTACTGAGAGTGCTATGCCATACCGTGCCCAATTTCGCTGCATCGCTGGCTGCGACGGCGAGCATGCCCTCACAGAGCCTATTTATCGTTGCCCAACCTGTAACGACTTACTAGAAGTCGAGCACGATTTGGCGGCCCTAGGCAATCTGCCTCCAAAGAGCTGGAAGCAACTCTTCGACGATCGGTACAAGCGGACAACCTGGCCTTACGGCTCTTCTGTTTGGGGCAAGAAAGAGTGGGTGTGCCCAGACCTTGAGGACGACAATATTGTTTCGATGGATGAGGGAGGAACAAATCTTCTATGGGCGGAGCGGTTCGGTAACGAGATCGGTCTTAAAGACCTGTGGATCAAGCTTTGTGGCAACTCGCACAGCGGGTCCTTTAAGGACCTTGGGATGACTGTTCTCGTCTCGGTGGTGCGGCAAATGATTTCTGAGGGGCGGACGATCCAGGCGATTGCCTGCGCCTCCACCGGAGACACGTCGGCCGCCCTAGCGGCCTACTCCGCTGCAGCCGGTATCCCAGCGATTGTGATTTTGCCACGAGGTAAGGTTTCCAGTGCTCAACTCTTGCAACCACTAGCCAACGGCGCCACGGTGTTTGCACTCGACACAGATTTTGACGGTTGCATGGCCATTGTCCAGCGCCTCGCGGCAGAGAAGAGGATCTATTTAGCCAACTCAATGAACAGTCTTCGTCTCGAAGGCCAAAAGACCGTTGCGATCGAAATCACGCAACAGTTCGACTGGGAAGTGCCCGACGTTCTCATTATTCCCGGGGGCAACCTCGGAAACGTAAGCGCCCTAGGGGCAGGTCTCGATATGATGGAGGCTCTTGGCCTCACGAAAAAACGTCCTAGAATTGTGGTTGCCCAGGCAGCCAAAGCTAATCCCTTATACCGCGCTTACAAGGACCGCTGGAATTTTGAGCCGGTTCATGCAGAGAGCACTCAAGCCTCAGCGATACAAATTGGAAATCCCGTTTCTATCAAAAAAGCGATTACGACGCTTCAGCGATACGAGGGTGTCGTTGAACAGGCGACGGAAGCGGAATTGGCCGATGCCGCAGCTCAGGCAGACCTCACGGGCATGTTCAACTGTCCCCACACTGGTGTTGCTCTCGCAGCGCTTATTAAGCTCCGACGGGGCGGGAAGATTAGTCCGGAGGAACGAGTTGTCGTAATTTCGACAGCCAACGGGCTCAAATTTACAGATTTTAAACGCGCTTACCATAATCAAGAACTGTCTGATATTCAGCCCGCCTACGCCTGCAGCCCGATAGAGCTTCCTGACGATTACGACACCGTTTGCCAGGCAGTGGACGAGGCCTCAGGGCAGACTTCTCACTAGATTGCCTGGTGGCCAGACTTCGATTATTTAGGACAGGAACAACGAGTACGCCTTGTTATTCGGCTCCGGATGATGCGGATAACCTAGGCTGTCCAGGAATGCCGCAAATTCCTCACGTTCACTCTCCGGCACCTCAAAAGCAACCAACACGCGACCAAAGTCAGCACCATGGTTCCGATAATGAAAGAGGCTAATATTCCATCTGCCCCCAAGTCGATCTAGAAACTGCATTAGGGCTCCTGGTCGTTCAGGAAACTCAAACCTGCACAGTGACTCATTCGTCACATCAGGAGCCCGGCCTCCAACCATGTGCCGAACGTGCAATTTCGCAATCTCATTATTCGACAGATCAACAGCTTCGTATCCTTTTTGATTCAACTCCTCCGCCAAATCTTGCGCGTCGGATTTTGATTGAGTCGCTACGCCAACAAAAATGTGAGCCTCCACCCGACTGCTCAGGCGATAATTAAACTCTGTAATTACTCGCCGCCCGATTGAAGCGCAGAACTCTCGAAAGGCTCCAGCACGCTCCGGGATCGTTACTGCGAACACGGCCTCGCGGGCCTCGCCCAGCTCGGCCCTTTCGGCCACAAAACGTAGACGGTCGAAATTCATATTTGCGCCACTGAGTATCGCAACCAAGTGCTCTCCGCGCGGTTCCTCGCGAGCAACGTAGGTCTTCAGACCAGCCACGCTCAAAGCTCCAGCCGGTTCCATGATGCTCCGAGTGTCATCGAAGATATCCTTAAGAGCCGCGCAAATTTCGTCGTTCGACACACGAATGACCTCATCCACGGTCGCCTGAGCTACCGACATCGTGTACTCGCCCACTTCTCGAACTGCTACTCCATCGGCGAAAATTCCTACAGACTCTAGAGAGACCCGCTGTCCAGCCGCCATTGACTGATACATCGCGTCAGCCTCAAAAGGCTCAACTCCGATGATACGAACATTCGGTTGGATGGCCTTGATGTAGGCCCCAATTCCAGCAATGAGACCTCCGCCCCCAATTGGAACAAAGACAGCATGTAGCCTTCCCTTGCTCTGCCGCAGAAGCTCATCACCGATGGTGCCCTGTCCGGCTACAACAAGTGGATCATCGAACGGATGGACAAAGATCAGGCCCGTTTCGATTACCAGAGCATCACACCGCTCCTTGGCCTCTGCAAAGGTGTCCCCCTCAAGAATGACTTCCGCGCCCATCTCGGCCACCGCGTCAACCTTGATGGCCGGGGTAGTCTGCGGCATCACAATTACAGCGCGAATCCCTAAACGCTTTGCCGCAAAAGCCACTCCTTGGGCATGATTGCCCGCACTCGCGGTGACCACCCCTTTTGCTTGTTCCTTGGCAGATAATTGTGCAATCTTGTTGTATGCACCGCGCACCTTGAAACTAAAAATTGGCTGGAGATCTTCTCGCTTGAGGGAGACGAGGTTTTCCAATCGACTGGTCAATTTCGCCGCTGACTCAAGCGGGGTCTCTTTGGCTACGTCATAGACACGACTGGAAAGGATCTCTCGTAGAAGATCGTCTAGCATGGTTGGCTTAACAGGCACAATTCCGCAATCATCTGACCCGAAGGTTGTCATCATTCACGGTCAATGGATTATGCATAAGGGTGAACTCCTGATAATAGAAGGCATGGCAGTGCTGGTCAACTGACAGAAATCCAAAGTGGCCCCGCTGTGCTAATGTGAGAACAGTTGCGGTTCCTTGAGCCTTTGAAGTCATCATGAAGTCAACCTCAGACGTTGTGATTATTGGCGGCGGATGTATGGGTACTAGCACTGCATACCACCTAGCCTGCCTCGGCATTCAGAACGTAGTGTTACTGGAGCGCGAAGCTCAGTTAGCTGTTGGATCTACAGGACGAAATGCCGGCGGCGTCCGCCATCAATTCTCCACTCGTCAAAATATTCAGCTCTCCATGGAATCGATCCGTCTGATGGAGCGGTTTGAGGAGGAGGTTGGATATCCCATGGATTTTCATCAAGACGGGTATCTGTTTCTCCTTTCAACACCTGAGTCAGTCGAAACCTTTCGCAAGAACGTTACGCTCCAACGGAGTCTTGGTGTCGAGGTTGATCTGGTGACTCCCAGTGACGCCGTCCGGCTCGCCCCAGGCTTGAGCGTTGACGGCGTCCTTGCCGCTAGTTACTGCGCGCGAGACGGCATTGCGGATCCGAATGGACTCACCATGGGCTTCGCGCGTGCTGCACAGGCGAAAGGTGTCCAGATCGAACGCAACATAACCGTAACAGGGATTACGGTCGAGAAGCACCGGATTATAGGGGTAACAACGAATAAGGGAAACATCTCCACACCGAGTGTGGTCAATGCAACTGGCCCCCATGCAGCCCGTGTTGCAGCTCTTGCCGGCGTCGAAGTTCCAGTAACTCCACTCAGAAGAAATATCTTTATTGCACAGCCCCCCAGTGAAGCGGCGAGTGGAGTCAATTACCCAGATAGTCACATTATGGTGATCGACTCCAGCACCTCCTTCTACTTCCACCGTGAAGGAGCAAACATTCTGTTCGGAATGGGCGATCCAGACGAAACCCCTGGTTTCGATATGACTGTTCGCTGGGACTTTCTCGACTCGGTTGTCGAGGTTGCGATGTCTCGCCTACCAACGTTGGTCGAAGGAAAAGTCTCGCATGCCTGGGCTGGGCTCTACGCTATGAGTCCAGACGGCAACGCGATCGTCGGCGAGGCGAATACGGTGGCCGGTTTTTATCTCATTAATGGATTCAGTGGTCATGGCTTTCAGCATTCTCCAGCAATCGGCCGATTACTCGCGGCGCAAATCACCGGGCGCGAAACAGACATAGACCCTTCACCGTTTGCGCTGAATCGATTTGGGTCAGGGACTAACTCCCCAGAAGCTAACGTGGTCTAGCGCGTCCGCTCTTTAGTGAGCCATCGGCAGACGCTAGGCCAGTAGGGGTTGAACGTCTCTTTGAAAATTAAGAGAAATCTCTGATGCCTCTTGCGCTTCAACTCCAAGCGCAAAGATGATCACAACGACCATAGCCGATGCGAGTCCACTGCAGAGATTCGCCGAACGACGAGGACCGCATACTTTCCCTAGAGCGAAGCACATTCTCCAGCCATCCTTTTTGCTATTCGGTTCGAGCGATTCGACGTAACCATGCGCTCTAGGAAACACTTGATCTGGCGGCATAGCTAGGTATTATGACTCGTCTCCAGCCTCTAGGTCGCCGGTGTGTTTCGAGTGCAAAAATGGATTATCCCGGGATAAAATCACGCCTACGCTTGTGCCTGCAATTTATACCTTGAATATTCCGGCCACGGTAGCCGTCTCGCTAAAGAGGGCCGGTCTCTTAATCGGCAGCGCGTTTCTTCTATTTACCGCCTGCCGTGCGCCAGAGCCCGCTCGTCCGAACATTCTGTTTCTCTTCGCTGACGATCAACGTGCCGACACCATTGGAGCTTGGGGTAATGCGGACGTCTCTACCCCAAATATCGATCAACTTGCCCGTGAAGGGTTCAGCTTCCTTGCGAACTACAACATGGGAGGGAACAGCGGCGCGGTGTGCATCCCGAGTCGCGCAATGGTTAACAGTGGCAAGGCGTATTTTCGAGTGCAACACGATCTCAGTAACACTGTCCTTTTGCCTGAACTGCTTGGAGCACACGGTTACACAACCTTTGCAACGGGAAAATGGCACAATGGATCGTCGTCTTGGCTTAGAGCCTTTCAACACGGCAAGGCGGTCTTCTTCGGTGGCATGAGCGACCACACTAGGGTCCCTCTCCAGGACCTGGCGCCGGATGGTACGCTAACCAACGACCGTGAGGAGGGCTTCTCGAGCGAGGCATTCGCCGACTCCGTCATTGAGTTTCTTCGCACTTACGATGAGGAGGCGCCCTTTTATGCCTACGTCGCGTTCACGGCCCCACACGATCCTCGGAACCCCCCAATGCCATATCGTGAAATGTATTATGAAAACCTACCTCCGCTACCCTTGAACTTCTTGCCCTACCATCCATTCGAAATCGGTGATATGCAAGTTCGTGACGAGCAACTCGCAGCCTGGCCTAGACCTCCAGAAATCCTCCGAGATCAAATCGCGGAGTACTACGGCCTCATCTCACATCTCGATGCCCAAGTTGGTCGAATCCTTAAAGCCTTAGAGGAAGCTGGGCATGCCGAAAACACTTATGTGATCTACGCTGCGGACCACGGGCTCGCCATCGGTTCGCACGGCCTCCTCGGGAAGCAGTCGGTGTATGAGCATAGCCAACGAAGTCCCTTGATCATCACAGGACCCACGATTCCCCATGGAAGCTCCATCGCCCTCACCTACCTGTTCGACCTCTTTCCGACCATATCGGCGCTTACCAACATTCCTTCGCCTATTGATCTAGACGGGTTGGATTTGTCTGGCCTCTGGACTGGGGAACAAGAAAAGATTCGAGACTCGCTCTTTTTGGCCTACACGGACGTGGCCCGAGCCGTACGGAACAGCCGTTATAAGCTTATTCGCTATCCTCAGGTCAATCGGACGCAACTCTTCGATCTGCAGGATGACCCAGACGAGATCCAGAATCTAGCTAATGAATCGCCTCATTCCGAACTCGTCGAGGAGCTAACGGCTTTACTGGTGGAATGGCAAGAGCGGGTTGGCGACACCCAGAGCCTTTTTACTGAATCGACAGATACCGGAACATTAAACATTGACAACCTGGAGCGAAGCCCCGACCGCTGGCAACCACCTTGGATTGTTCAGAAATATTTTTGATGTACTCAGTAGACCGCTAAATTGATTTTCAACAGGCTACATCCGAGGCCGAAGTCCAACGCTTAGCCGGTGTAGCCAGGAGGACACATGCATTCAATGAAGCTCAGTCGTCGACACTTTCTATCCGGAATGACCGGCGTTGGAACCATTCTTCCTATCACAACTACCGCAGTTGGCTCTCCTCAAGCTGGAAGCCCGGGGCGGCCCCTGGTTGTTACCTCTAAAACTAACCCGCTGGTGCGAGAGGAAATTACGACCGCTGCCTGGGATCTAATGCGGGCAGGTGGTAGCGCTATGGACGCTGCAGAGAAGGCTACCAATATTTCAGAACGGGACCCGAGAGATGCAACAGTGGGCTACGGTGGCGATCCTAACGAGGACGGGTTCTTGCAGTTGGATGCGTGCGTCATGAACGGTGCCGACAACAACAATATCGGCGCAGTCGCCGCCATAGAAAACATAAAGACTCCTTCATCAATCGCCCGGTTGGTCATGGAACGAACCGATCACTGGCTCTTGGTTGGCCGTGGCGCCCTTCGATTCGCCAAAATGCATGGCTTTCCGGAGGAGAACCTGCTGACCGATGAAGCGAGACAACACTGGCTTGAATGGAAGGAAACACTTAGCGATCGTGACTACTATTTCCCACCCCGTGACCCATCCGAGCCGGAAGGCGGAACGATTAATGTCCTGACGTTAGACCAAAATGGCGATCTCGCTGGTGCAACCAGCACGGTGGGGCACCACTTCAAGTTGGTTGGGCGCGTCGGTGACTCACCTATTATCGGAGCCGGTCTTTACGTTGACAACGCAGTCGGAGCTGCCGGTGCCACTGGGCACGGCGAAGAATGTGTGAAGAATTGCGGCAGTTTCTTTGTGGTTGAACGCATGCGAGAAGGCTTGACACCACAAGCGGCCTGCGAAGCATTTTGTCAGCGGGTGTCGGAGCGGAACAACGAGCGTCCAATGTTCAACCTAAAGCTTGTTGCGCTAGACAAACAAAGTCGCTATGGGTGCTGCTCTCTGCGAGGTCGCGAGATACGGGATGGTAGTCAAGCAACTGGTTCCTCGGCTGGTCTTGGCTTCGCTGTGCATGACGAACGGGGACATCGAACAGAGCCAGGAGGGGCTATCCTCCCAGCCTTAACCCAAGCAGAGCTCGACGCTCTCCCGTGGCGGTAGCCATCTCTAGTTAGACTGTTCAGTAAGCTACCACTAGAATAGCGAATCTAATGGCGACAAACCAGGCCACTCTTCCCTACGATGTCTGCGTAGTTGGCTCTGGTGCCGGCGGTGGCATGGTGGCCAAGGTGCTCACAGAGGCCGGAGCCGAAGTCGTGATGTTAGAGGCAGGGGCGCCCTGGGACACGAGGTCCGACTCCCAGATGTTTGCGTGGCCGTATGATTCACCTCGACGTGGAGCCGGCACTGAACGACCTTTCGGAGAATTTGACGCTTGCATTGGCGGATGGGAGTTGGACGGCGAGCCATATACCGTAGCGGCTGGCGAGCGCTTCGACTGGTTCCGCGCGCGCATGCTTGGTGGTCGAACAAATCATTGGGGTCGAATCTCACTCCGGTACGGCCCAAACGATTTCCGCCGTCGCAGTCTCGACGGTCTCGGAGACGACTGGCCGATTAGCTACGAGGAACTTAAGCCCTACTACGATTCACTAGACCGTCTCGTAGGACTTTTTGGTTCAGCCGAAGGGCTCCCCAACGAGCCGGACGGAATTTTTCAGCCTCCACCACGGCCACGGTGCTATGAGCTTCTGATCAAGCAGTCGTGTGATCGTCTTGGTGTCACGTGTATTCCTTCGAGGATGTCGATTCTTACGCAAGGCCACAATGGTCGGTCAGCTTGTCATTACTGTGGCCAGTGTGGACGAGGCTGCCGCACGGCTTCAAACTTTTCGTCACCGACCGTACTTTTACCCCCTGCTCTGGCCACTGGCCGGTTGACGATTATAACCAACGCGATGGGACGCGAGGTAACCATCAACCGCAGTGGCCTTACTACCGGCGTTTCATACGTCAACACAAATAATGGGCAGGAGCGCCACGTCCGGGCGCGTATCGTCGTCCTCGCAGCTAGTGCGTGCGAATCTGCACGACTACTCCTAAATTCCAAGTCAACGCTGTTCCCGGACGGCCTGGCGAACTCGAGCGGGACGGTTGGTCGCTATTTAACTGATTCCACCGGAACCGACGTTGCGGGTTTTATTCCCTCGCTCCTAGACGGCGTGCCACATAACGAAGATGGCGCTGGGGGCATGCACGTCTTTATGCCATGGTGGCTTGAGAACGCCAATCTTGATTTTCCGAGGGGTTATCACATCGAACCCTGGGGTGGCCGTCGAATGCCAAAATTTGGGAGTTTTAGCGGCATTGAACGTTATCCCTCCGGAGGTGGATGGGGCCAGAGCCTGAAGGAGGACTACCGCCGCTACTACGGTGCGGTGGTTGGCCTTTCCGGACGCGGGGAAATGATCCCGAACGCTCATAGCTACTGCGAAATCGACCCGGACACTGTTGACCGCTGGGGAATTCCAGTGTTGCGCTTTAGCTTTCAGTGGAACGACCACGAACGCCTCCAGTCTCGCCACATGCAACAAACCTTTCGGGAACTCATTGATGACATGGGTGGGACTTCCCTCACGCCCGAACCTAACAGAGAAAACGAATTTCGTCTTGAGCCAGGCGGCCGAATTATTCATGAAGCTGGGGTAACTCGGATGGGCCATTCCGCTGACTCCTCGGTATTAAACGCGCACTGCCAAGCCCATGAAGTCAAGAATCTCTTCGTCGCTGACGGAGGCCCGTTCGTGTCGCAAGCAGACAAGAATCTCACCTGGACTATCATGGCCCTTGCCATGCGAACCGGAGAGCACATTGCTGACATGCGGAATCGTGGCGAACTCTAGCAGATATCTCAATGAGTAAAATTCCGAGACGTGACGCTCTCAAGCAACTGATGTCGGCCCCGCTCGCCGCAGGGCTCGCCTGGACTCCTGCTGAAGCCAGAACCGCGCGCGCGCGGGCAGATGCGGCCCGACAAGAAGCCACTAATTCCCAATCTACCTTTACATTGAACTTTCTGACGCAGCATGAATTTGCAACTGTTACCACTTTGACCGAAATGATTCTGCCTGCCGATAGCCGGTCTGGTGGCGCATCCAGCGCAGGGGTTCCAGAATTTATTGATTTTATGATGTTGGACCAGCCCGACCGACAACGCGCGATGCGGAATGGTCTGAGTTGGCTGGATACTGAGTGTCGGCAGCGATTCGACCAATCATTTGTCGACTGTTCGGACGAAGAACGAGCTGGCCTTCTCGATGACATTGCCTGGCCTGGGCGCGCTTCTGAAACCCTCGAGGAAGGCGTGAGGTTCTTCTCGAATATCCGGGACCTCACCGCAACCGGCTTCTGGACGAGTCGAGAGGGAATCGATGATTTGCAATATCTCGGAAATAGATATCTGTCGAACTGGCAAGGATGCCCGCCCGACGCGCTGGCCAAGCTCGGGGTCCGCTACGAAGACTGAAGCCTAGTAATCGGTTCTTAGAGCTTCCCAAACTAGTTAAACTGCTTCGGGGGCCATTTGGCTCCTGTTAGACGAGACACGGCTGAAATTGTAACCAGCCCAGCGAGCATTGCGAAGGTGCGAAACGGAAAAACCGTCACCCCGCTAGTCACCTCCTCGGCTGTATACGGCAAAACTCCTGGAATGCCGAGTAGCGGCTCACCCGCACCCAATCGGAGTGAAAGAGAAACGCAGAACCCCAATAGCACTCCGAAGCGATTCGCTCGGGGGTCATAAAGAACGCAAACTAACTGAGGAAAGAGAATGCAGTAAACGAAATCGCTGGACAAGAACCATAAGGCATAAACACTCTGCACATTGAGTGCGATCATCGTTGCCCCGCAACCCACAATGATAATCGTCCATCGTATCACCCGTCGGAGTGCTTCTGGAGTTGCTGTTGAACCCGCCAGTGGTCGGTAGATATTCCAAGTGGCCATCGACGACGCTGACAAGATGGATGAATCCACCGATGACATTACTGCGGCGGCGAGTCCTCCAAGTCCAAGAATCGCCACCACCGAAGGCGTTAAGTGGTGTAACACCATCGGAAGTATTAGTGCAGAGTCTGGTTCCGAAACGCCCAAGGCTCCCCAGTCAGTGGCTCTACCGATTAAACCGATGGCCAGAGCTGGAACGGCCGCCGTTAGGCTTAACGCGCCAGCCCATAGTGAGAGGCGCCGTGCAATTCCTGGGCTTTCCGTAGCAAGCACCCGCTGGAAATAGACGTGCCAAGGAATACCACCGCAGACAAGAAGTAGCGCCGAGTCCCACCATGGCAACCACGACGATGGCGGCGAACCTGTTCCACTTGCAACATACTCGTGCCAAACGACCGCGACTCCCCCGACGTTCCCCATAGCGAAGAATACCGCTACCGATAAGCTAATAAATACCAATACCATCTGCGCGACATCGGTAAGGACCACTGCCCACAGACCGCTTTGGGCCGTGTAAGACACCGCAACAGCTGCCGACAAGACCACCCCAATGACAAACGGAACCCCAGCGATAACCTCGAAGGTAGCGCCGAGGGCTGAAAGTATCGCCGCTGTCCAGAACAACTCGCCAAGGAGAGCTGGGAGATACAGGCAGGCCGACACATCGGCACCATAGCGCCGCTCGAAGGGGTCCAGCATTGTTGTAAAACCGAGCCGGCGCATGGTCGGCGCAAAACAGAGGCCGCCAAACACAAGGCTCAGGGCATAGCCCCAAGGAGCCTGTGCCCGCCATAGACCACCACTGTAGGTAGCTTCGGCCGTGCCACTGAGGTAACCACCGCCCACCCAGGTGGCTGTCATAGTGATTACCCCAATCCCAAGAGGAAGCCCACGGCCTGCTAAGACCATGCCGGTGAAACCGGTGGCGTTGGCGCGCCGAGAGGCCCGTGAGCCAAGGTAATACAGAAGGAGGTAGAGCGCCGCGATTGCTAAGACCGCGGTCCATCTAGTTTGGGAATATTCCACGATCAGGTGAGGGTTCTAAAGATTACCCGGCAGCAGCGGGTTCTATGCCATCTCCAACTGCTGCGCTCTTGCCATCCTCCTGCCTAAACAGGAATGCAAAAAGGATGAGCACACCGACGGCGCCAACGGCTGGGACGAGCCAAATACTGGCCCAGTCGTGCTGGTTGCTCGTCAAGCTGAAGTTTTCCACCACTACCCCGGAGAACCAGGAACCAATCAGCATCCCAACTCCAAGGGTGACAAACGCAATTAATCCCTGCGCTGCAGCGCGCAAATGTAAAGGAGCCTTGCGGTCAACATAAATCTGTCCGGTGACGAAAAAGAAGTCATAACAAATTCCGTGGAGAAGGATGCCGAGATAAAGCATCCACACCAACGGCCCAGTGTCCCCAAGGGCGAATAGCGCATACCGCACTACCCAGGCGAGCATCCCTAGTAACAACATTCGCTTCACGCCCAGTCGTACAAAGAACCAGGGCATGATTAGCATAAAACCAATTTCCGACATTTGCCCAAGAGTCATCTTGCCGGCCGCATTTTCAAAACCAATTTCATTTAGAAACGGATTGGCAAACGCATAATAAAACTGCAAGGGAATGGAAACGAGAAAGGACCCGAGCACAAACACTGCAAATGACCGATCCTTGAAAAGCTTCAGGGCGTCGAGCCCTAACACATCTCGCGCTCTAATCCGTGTGGCCACCCGCTTCGGTGGCGTATGCGGCAACATCAAGCAAAATAGGCCTAAGCCGATTGAACCTCCAGCCGCAATCTGCATTGGCACAGCGGTGCTTTCTAATCGTAGAAATCCAACGGTGAGCCCAGCAATAATCCATCCTATCGTTCCGAGGACTCGAACCGCTGGAAACTCCTTGCCGGGATCCCGCATCTGATGAAAAGACAAGGAGTTGGTCAGTGCCAAGGTTGGCATATAGAGCAACGTGTAGCCGAGTAGAACGACGTAGAATAATCCGAACGTCTGAATCGTCGAAACCGCAAAGAGCGCAAACCCGCCGCAAAGATGTAGGACGCTGAGGATTCTTTCCGTAGAAAAGTAGCGGTCGGCGACCATCCCAACGAAAAATGGCGAAATCATCGCCGCCACACCTGTTGTTCCGTAGGCTAGACCAATCTGCTGCCCCTGAAACTCGAGACCTTCCGCTAGGTAGGTGCCCATCGTGACGTACCACGCCCCCCAGACAAAATATTGGAGGAACATCATCACGAAGAGTTTCGCGCGAATTCCAATCGGCATTAGGACTATGGCTTGGAAGAACTGTCGGGCCTACCTGGGCAGCCGCCGAACCTTTATGTTGCGATAAAACACTGGGTCGCCATGATTCTGAAGAGCAAAATGACCTTGCCGAGCTTGCCCGAACTCAGGATATACCCCAAACTTACTTTCCTGAACCCGACGTTCCCACTCTTCGCTCCATAGTTCGTACTCAACAATCAGGACACCGTTCAGCCAATATTCAACATGACTACCTTCGACCAGAATGCGAACAGTGTTCCAATCACCAACGGGATTAACGAGATTCACCGACTCGCCATACGTACCCTCGTCAGGACCATCCGATGTCTTAGTTACCTGCCCGTAATCCAGATGACCGCCGTCCGCCAGAATCCGAATAGCGTTCCATTTTTCAGCCCCGTCGACGGTGTCTCTCGAACGACCGAAAAGACCGTAGTCGCTTCCAGCGGAGGTCTTAGTCTCCTGTCCATCGGGGTGGGCGGCATCATCGAGCACTTGCATCTCCGGCGCAGTGTGCCATACGGCCCCAGCGCCTTCCCGAACACGGAAAAAAATGCCGCTATTCCCTCCAGTTTCAATCTTCCAGTCAAGGCGTAGGTCGAAATTCTCAAAAACCGCATCGGTAATGATGTCGCCGCCCTCACCGACGCGAGACAGTAGCCCGTCAACTGCTCCCCACCCTTCAACCTCGCCCTCCTGGCCATAATTACGCCAGCCATCAAGCGCTTGACCATCGAAGAGCAACTCCCAGCCATCAGCTTTCTCGGCTGAGGTTAACGTGTTATGCGATATCTGTTCTGCTTGAGCTTCTGCTCCCAACAAGAGCCCGCTCACGAGCCCAATGACCACCATTAGTAGCTGCATGCACAGTCCTCAAGAAAATAAAGGTCTACTCCTAATCCACAACCCCTGCCGCCCATCGGATCCCGGCAACCAGGTGTTTTCTGAATCGGATATCTCGCCATACATCAGGCTCATGCCCCAGCGCGGTGTAGAAGACGCGGCCGGCTCCATGTTGACGGGTCCAAGCTACAGCAAAGTCCCCATCGCTCCGATTGATGCCATCAGCACCCATGTCAACGGAATCCGTTTCTAGGCTAAGAAGAACAGTCACGTCTTCGCGGGACCAGTTACGAAACTGATAGATCTCATCATATAAACGCATCGAGGTGCCTAGATGCTGCGTCGCGGAATGTTGCTGGTCTTCGACTGTTATAGTCACCTCTTGATGCCACGGATGACCGTCAAAATATCCACCCAACATCTCTCCGTACTCCGGCCACTCATAGAAAGTGTCCGAGGCGCTGTGAACACCAATAAATCCTCCGCCATCTCGAATAAATGCTGCGAGCGCCGATTGCTGGACTTCGTTCATAGGGAGTTCACCCGTTGTAAAAAACATGACGGCATCAAAGTCCCGCAAACGCTCAGCGGAAATTTCCTCAGCCGCTTTAAGCACTGTCACATCGAAGGTGTCGGCCTCCCTCTCCAACTCAAGCATGACTTCCTCGGCAACAGGTAGCACCCCGTGTTCGAACGCTGCCGAATGGGCTAGATAGAGAACGCGTGGAGGCGACTGTGCTCTAACCGCAGCCACGCCGACCACGGCCACCAACAGTGGAACAGACATCCATCTCGAGTAATTCGTCATCACTTCACCACCAACTCCACAACCGAGTATTCATAGTTAAGCCAATCGGATCCGCTAGGGCCTTAGGTTTACCCGCCATCCCCGCATCAACCAGTCACTCGCATGTTCTCCGGATCCCAATGCACCGTCTTCTTATCAAAATAACTAACATTCGAGAGAACCGCTGGACCCGCCGCCCTAAAGCCAAACACAGCATCCTCAATTACCGGCTGCCGACTTCGCACCGACGCAAAGAAGTTGTGAAAGTGGTCGACGGTGTCACTGTAGCCACCGGGCGCACGAAATACTTCATCTGCCCGGGGCGTCAACTCGCGCGCGGCATTCGGATACTGCCGTCTGTAGTCTCTTAGAAACTCGTCCTGCATCGCGTCAGGGAAGGTGTTAATCGAGTACCCTGGGGATGCTTGTCGCGCCCGACGGGTCACTCCGACCGTGCCTCCTACACTCATCACCGCCTCCGACCCAACAAATCTAAACCCTTCGCCCCCCGCTGCACCATCAGCAAAATTGACCCGCAGCGCTAAAGTAAACTCCGGATGCGAATCCGTCGCTGGATAATCATACAAGCCGAGCATCACATCGGGCACATCTCGACCGTCCTTCCAGTACCGTAAACCGCCAGTCGCGTAAATTCGCCGAGGACCAATCGCGCTGACAATAAAGTGCAGGCCAGAAAATAGATGCACAAAAAGGTCCCCCGCCACCCCGGTGCCGTAGTCCTGATAGTTTCGCCACCGAAACATTCGTTTAGCGTCGAACGGTCTCTGTGGGGCCGACCCAAGGAATTGCAGCCAGTCGACGGAGTCAGGCGAAGCGTCAGGGGGAATGGTGTACTGCCAAGCGCCAATGGCAGAATTGCGGTCCCACCAAGCTTCGATCATATTCAACTCGCCAAGCTGGCCACTTTCATAGATTTGCTTAGCGTGCTCGTAGAGAATGGAGCTGACACGCTGGCTTCCCACTTGGAGTATTTGGCCCGTGCGGTTCTGAGCCTCGACTAGAGATGCACCTTCTTCCACCCTTTGGACCATTGGCTTCTCAACATAAACATCCTTTCCAGCTTCCATCGCTTCAATGGCAATTTGACGATGCCAGTGGTCGGGAGTGCCGATAATGACGGCATCGACATCCTCCCTGGCCAAGAGTTCCCTATAGTCTCGAGTAGTTTCAACGTGCGATCCGAACCGTTCCTTTACATGGATAAGCCGCCCGTCATAGACATCAGCGGCTGCCACCAACTCGACACCGGGGGTCCTCAGCGCTGCCTGAGTGTCGCCCTGTCCCTGCCCGCCTGCGCCAATCAACGCAATTTGAATACGGTCGTTCGGGGACATCTGATTTCTCGACCGTCGGACGCTAGGGGCGTCTGACCAAGCTCCGACGACTGCCCCACCGTGGCCCACCGTCGCCCCAGTAATCGCCGCCATTTTCAAAAAATCGCGTCTCGACGCGCGTGTTGTCTTCATTTTTTTGAACCCCCAGCAAGAAATCTAATTTAATAACGTTGGAACGGTATATTACAGTGCCGACCCAGACTTTTGCATGTAGATTCAGTTCTGCCATAAAATCCAACTTCGTGGTCAGACGACCAGCCAGATTGAGGAGAACTACATGGCACCATACGGAATTGATCGCCGCGAAGCCCTCAAAACCTTAACTGCTGCTGGGGTCAGCGCGGCCACCCTGCCACTCTGGGTCACCACCCTAAATGAAGTGGCTCAGGCGCACTCTCACGAGGGCTACACACAATCCGCAGCTAGTGGGTCGGTCTTCACGCAGGCGCAGCACAATTCCGTGGCCGTTCTTAGTGAGCTAATAATTCCCGAGACTGACACCGCAGGAGCTGGCCGAGCGCTCGTGGTCAACTACATTGACACGATTCTAATGGATGCACCGGCCCTCGCACGTAACCGGTTCCTCGGTGGGTTGAAGTGGGTCGACGAACGGTGTGAAGACCTATTCGGTGCAACTTTCGCGGCCGCCTCACCTAAACAGCAGGTCGCACTTCTCACGGTCCTCAGCTCACCCGAGAACGACACCCCTGCTGATCGCATTGGGGTCGAATTCTTTCAAGCGATGAAATCCCTTACCGTCACCGGCTATTACACGTCGAGAGTCGGCATGCTTCAAGAACTCGACGACAACGGCGCTGTAATGTTCACTGATAAGCCCGGCTGTGACCATCCCGAGCACAAAACCTAAGAAAGTCTTTATGAGCGCACAAGACCAGAAGTTCGACGTCGTTATCGTTGGCTCAGGCGCCACTGGGGGCTGGGCCGCCAAGCAGCTCACCGAGGCGGGACTCTCCGTTGCGGTGCTCGAAGCAGGCCGCAAGCTGGACCCAGAAGTGGATTACACCGAGCATAAGCGGCCATTCGAGATGCCTTTTCGGGGTCGCCGGCTTGGCACTGAGGAACGACAGGCCCGGCAGCCTGTGCAGTCCCTTTGTTATCAGTGTGACGAGTATACAAACCACTTATTTATCGACGATACCGAGCATCCCTACACCACGCCAGCTGATCGCCCATTCACCTGGATTCGCGGGCGACACGTGGGCGGTAAGTCAATTATGTGGGCACGGCAAACGTATCGTCTCAGCGACTATGATATGAAGGCTGCTTCGCGGGATGGTTTCGGTATCGACTGGCCAATCGACTACGCTACTCTCGCACCTTATTACGACATTGCTGAACGCTTTATCGGAATATCTGGTCAGGCTGAAGGGCTCCCTCATTTGCCAGACGGCCAATTCTTGCCGCCGATGGCTTTGACCTGCGGCGAAGAAATTTTAAAGAAGGCTATCCATGATTCTTTTGGACGAACACTAACAATTGGTCGGTGTGCGATTCTAACCGATGACCTAAATGGGCGGCCAAAGTGTCATTACTGTGGTCCATGCTCTCGTGGATGCCGTACCGGTTCGTATTACAGCAGTGTCTCCTCAAGTCTGCCGGCGGCTGAAGCCACCGGTCGCCTAACACTGATTCCGAACGCAGTTGCGAGCCACGTTGAGGTTGACGATGCTGGGAAATGCCGCAGTGTCTACTATATCGACCGAGTGACGAGAACTCATCGAGAGGTTTACGGCAAGGCCGTGGTGTTATGTGCCTCGACTCTTGAATCGACTCGGATTATGTTGAACTCAACCTCTCCCCGATATCCAACTGGGATTGCGAATTCCAGTGGAGTCCTCGGGCACTATTTAATGGACCATGTCATGGGCGGTGGCGCCTCAGGAATTCTTCCGGTACTCAAAGGCGTCCCTGACACCCGCGGAAACCGGCCTAATGGAGTCTACATCCCTCGGTTTCGAAATCTGGAGGAGCGACACCCTGACTTTCTACGCGGCTACGGCTACCAAGGCAGCGCAAACATCGTGAAATGGGGTCACGCCATAAACATTCCTGGATTCGGCGCTGATTTTAAGCAACAGATTCGTGATACCCGACCATGGAGCATCTCAATTGGTGGATTCGGCGAACATCTACCCCGTTACGAGAACTTCTGCGAACTCGATAAAATCCATGTCGACGCCTGGGGTATCCCCGTGCTCCACATTAGCGCTGCATACGGTGACAACGAAAAGGCCATGATCAATGACATGGCTGACGCCGCCGAGGAAATGCTCCGCGCTGCCGGCGCTGAAGATATCGAGGTGGAGCGAGAGGTTTCAGCTCCTGGTCTCGCCATTCATGAGGTAGGCACTGCCCGTATGGGCGCCGATCCGACGACGTCTGTTTTAAATAGTTACGAACAGGCCCATGACGTCAGCAATCTCTTCGTGATGGATGGGTCCGGCTATCCATCCTCTTCCTGTCAAAACCCAACAATTACCTTTATGGCCCTGGCCACTCGTGCCTGCGAATACCTAGTTGAAGAATTTAGAGCAAGTAGGATTTAGTAAAAAGCTAATCACGCACCTTAGTTTTTCTGGCTGTTAGGTCCACCAGGCATCAACCGGCGGTTCCCTGAGAATCGCCCTGTTCAAAATATCCACAGCACCCATGAAACCCTCGTCAAGCGAGGCAAGTGCATCTTCGTGCTCGATGCTAATGACGTGGTCGTAGCCGGCTAGGCGTAAGGCACTTACGATCTGTTTCCACACCAGAAGATCGTGTCCCCAACCAACTGTGCGAAAGAGCCAGGCTCGACTGGCCATTTCAGTATAGGGCTTTCCATCAATGACTCCATTCAAAGCAACGTTTTGAGGATCCAGCGCTGAGTCTTTCGCGTGAAAATGGTAGATTGCTGAGCCGAGGGCTCGAATGGCCGACGGAACGTCCACGCCTTGCCAGAAGAAATGACTCGGATCGAAATTAACGCCGATGGCGTCTCCTGTCTCTGCTCGTAGTTTAAGCGCCGTCTCCGCATTGTAAACAAGGAATCCGGGATGAGGTTCAAGGGCGATTTTCACACCGTGGTCACCGGCAAAGGTCGCCGCTTCTTTCCAATAAGGGATCGCCTTTTTTTCCCACTGCCACGACAGCACTTCTTGGAAATCCGGAGGCCACGGGCAAGTCACCCAATTCGGATAGCTAGCGGTGTCAGAATCTCCTGGGCAACCGGAAAAGTTTACCACCACGGAGACTCCCAATCGTTCTGCTAAGCGAATCGTCTTACGAAATACCTCGTCATCATTTATCGCAATCGACGATTTCGGATGCAACGGATTGCCGTGGCACGATAGAGCGCTAATCGTCAAACCGTGATCCTCGATCATCGTCCGATAGACCCTAGCCTTTTCCGCGTCAGCCAATAGCCCATCAAGGTCAACATGACTGTCACCGGGATAGCAACCGGTGCCAATTTCAACTGCCTCCAGACCCGCGGCCTTTACCTTTTTTAGAACTTCATCGAACGGCAACTGACCAAACAGCACTGTGAATACACCAAGTTTCATATCGATATCCCCGTCCTCACACGCTAATCGCGACCTAGTCAACTAAACCTAGACTGGAGACCACACTCCGCCAGCCGCCGAGCTAGCCAAGATCGCATCAACAATCCGGTTAATACGATAACCGTCCTCAAACGTTGCGAAGGCTGGCGGCCGTGGGTCATTCGGGTCCTTCCCACTCGCGATAAAGGTATAAATATCGCGAAGTACATTGTGAAAGGCGGTTGCCCAGCCCTCTTGATGGCCTCCTGGTAGATGGGTATACGCCTGAACCGAGGGAGCAAGGGCGCCTGGGTCCTTCGCTATCTCAATATTGCCGTCGTCCCGACGACCCACCCACAGTTCATTCTGTCGCTCCTGCTTCCAGCGAATCGACCCGCCTAATCCGTTGATCTCAAACACCAAATCATTTTTATGCCCGGCACACACCTGCCCAGCTGAAAACATGCCTTTGCAACCATTCTCAAACCGGACTAGCACAGAACCAAGGTCTTCGACTTCAACGGTGAAGGGTACGCCTTCATTATCGGTCGCAGCAGTAAATGTTTCACGAGCAGCTGCTGGCTTCCTTCGTGTTGGAATGACAGTCGTGAGGTCTGCTAGCACCGCTTCAATTCGTAAACCACTCACATGCTGAACTAAGTCGCACCAATGTGAACCGATGTCCCCCATCGCGGACGAAGGACCTCCCTTTTCTGGCTCAATCCGCCAGGAGAAATCAGTTTCCTTAATCAGCCAGTCCTGTAAGTAATGGCCGTGAATAAAATGCACGGACCCAATTTCGCCGCCAGCAATAAGTGCGCGAGCCTGTTGTACTAACGGATTGCCTCGGTAGTTAAACGTAACAGCATGCACAACGCCGGCTTTATTTACAGCGTCGAGCAACTGCTTAGCCTCCCCTGCGTTCATCGCGAGCGGCTTATCAGAAACGATGTGCTTTCTCCTTTCGATCACCGCCATATTCACCGGTAGGTGAAGATAATTTGGGGTGCAGTTATGAACCACCTGCACGTCGGGATCATCGATGAGCGCTTCGTAGTTTCCATACGCTTTTGGAATACCCATCGCATCAGCCTTCGCCTGCGCTGAGACCTCACTACTTCCGGCCACGGCCACGACGTCCACAAAGCCAAGTCGGCGCACTGCTTCAACGTGCTGAGGACCGACTAAGCCAGCACCGATGAGCCCCATCCCAATCCGCTGCATTAGCAACCTCTATTCAGTAGGCGCTCCATCGAGCAACGGCTCGAGTTGCGCCTCTACTGCACCATTCTCGGTACAGACCCCGTAAATTGTTTCGCCCGCGGAGTACATCGAGACTCCGGCATACTCCCCTTTTGCATTTAACGCAAAGAACCTAATATTGAATGCTGGCTCACCATTCGCCTTTAGTAGCCGAGGTTCGATTGTGTTCTCCTTAATTCGGCGTAACCCTGCGAGGCCGGCGTCCTTTGGATGCATGCCATTTCGCATGTTCTCGACGATCAAAAAAGACGTTAGGTTATACAGATTCGCCTCTCCGCGACCAGTAGAGCCACAGGCTCCAATCGCGCCATCGACATAAAGACCTGCACCTAAGATCGGTGAGTCGCCTGTTCTCCCAGGAATCTTCCACGACAGACCGCTGGTAGACGTCACACCGCAAATATCCCCATTCGGACCAATCGCGTCACAATTCACCGTGCCCCAGAAGTGACTTTCATCCGCAAGACCTTCAGCGAGCATCTCGAGCGCCGCCTCGTAGCCCAGCCTACCTCGCTGTGTTGGATCTAGATAATGATTGGGGTCGATACGTCGTTTCCACTCAAGCCAACGTTCTCGCGAGCGTGGAGTATTCAGATCATCTTCTATGGGAAAACCCATATTCCGCGCGAAGTCTTGAGCCCCTTGGCCAACAAGGAGATGGTGATCGGTGTGATCCATCACAGCTTTAGCAACCAGGGAAGGCTTGCGGACCCCTTCGATTGCGGCGACGCCACCTGCCTGCTTTCGCGGGCCGTGCATACAACAGGAATCAAGTTGAACAACACCATCGGCATTGGGTGTGCCGCCATAACCAACCCCTGACTCCTCTGGATCGTCTTCGACAATATTGATACCACCTAAAATGGAATCGAGAACATCCTCTCCATCTGTAATCAACTCGAACGCTCTTTCGATACAAGTGTGGCTGCCCCCGTTCCGGTAGGCCACTCCACTACGATCAGAGATCACCACCGGTGCAACCGATTGGTTCTTTACCGCCGGGGCCTTACCAAATCCCTTCCGTGGGGTTACTAAGCCAGCGGCCGCTGCGCCACCCAAAACAAACTCTCGACGATTAAGAATTCCCGACATTTTCCACTCTCCCAATCCGCTGACTATCCGTGATCGCTGAGTACCACCCCACCGTCATTTCCAGCGCCCGCAAAGCAGTTGACCTACGGCCTCGCCTAACAAAGATTCCGCCGAGACCTTACTCGTGCCACCTTGTAACTTGAACCATCTCTTTAAATAGGCTTACATCACTCGCATCCAGCATCCCACTTTCTATTCGCCTGGTTTTCGCAGCCCCACAGGCTCCGCCTAGATGGAAAGCTTCTTCTAGAGAGTCTTTTCGCGACAAGGCAGACGCAATCCCGGCAACCAAACAGTCACCAGCCCCTACCGCACTCCGCACCTCAATCTCAGGAACTGCCAATTCCCACGCATCCGAAGAAGTCACCAACACAGCCCCACTCGCTCCAAGCGAAACAACCACTGCGCCAACCCCATGACCAATGAGCGTTTGCGCGAAACCGATCGCCTGCTTCTTACCATCAATCTCTTGTCCGGCGAACTCGCCAGCCTCCTGCGCATTCATTTTAATCAAATCAGGACGACCCTTAATCGCTTCGCGCAGTATGTAACCACTAGAATCAATAATCGTATACGCACCAAGTTCACGTGCCGAAATAATTAATTTCTGGTACGAGAAGGTCGGATAGTCTGGTGGTACGCTACCAGAAAACACCATAATATCTTCGCTCGTCAAACCGGCTAACGCAGCAGAATCAAGCGCCGAGGACTCCTCGCGAGAGAGGGACGGTCCGGGACCGAGCAGCTCAGTTGTTCGCCCACTCTGTTCATGAATCGCAAGGCAATTTCTGAGATCGCCAGCCACCCTGACACCTTCAAAGATTACGCCAGCGTCGTCTAAGCATTTACCCACGTGGGCTTCTTCTGATTTTGAAACAATTCCGACGAGCCGCACTTCTTCACCGAGGATCGCACAGGTTAATGCAACGTGTAATCCTTTCCCCCCGGGAGCGCAGCCTACCTCCCGCACTCGCTGAACCTCTCCAGCACGCAATGTTTTTAAGTTGAGCCACCGATCAATCGACGTATTAAAGCCAGCAACCGTGATCATGGAGCATCCTGAAAATGTGTCGTGCGAAATGAATGCAGTTCCCGTTCGTTCGGCTGTCTGACCGTGCCGCCAAGTCCGCGTGTTGCCAACGCTCCACAACAGACCCCGTCACGCATGCACTCAACCAGTCTTCTTCCGCGTAGCCAGGCAGCCAAAAACCCAGCATTGAACGAGTCGCCGGCCCCTGTCGGATCAACAACGTTGACGGTTGGCGCGGGTACAGACTCGACCCCTTCCTTGGCCACGGTCAAACACCCGAGAGGGCCAAGTTTTGCAACCACGTTGACCCTTTCTGCAAGTGCCTGCAGGTCTGTCAGATTTTCAACTGCGCTCGATCCTGTCCCTATTCCCTCTAATTCGACTTCATTTGGAAAGAAAAGGTCGACTAACGCAATAGCCTCACGCACTCCACTCTGCCACTGGCCGGCTGGGTCCCCGCCGGGGTCGAGTGAGATGGTCATATCCCGCTCCCGAGCTTGGCGGAATAAATCAGGGATCGCTGGTTGTAGACAACGCTGCAAATAGTAGGACGAGATATGAAGATGTCCGATATCCTTCCAAGCTTCATTTGGAATCTCGTCAGCTCTTAACTCAGCGATCGCTCCTGGAAAGGTCACTAGGGCACGATCGGTGGACGATGAGACAGACACCGTGATACCAGTTTGCACCTCCTGAGCACGGGACACTAACGATGTGTCGACGCCAGCTGCTCTCATCTCTTTCAAACACTGGTCGCCCCACGAATCCTGACCAATTTTTCCGACAAATCGAACTGGCACCCCAAGTCTGGACAATCCGACAGCCGTAATTGCGGAGGCACTGCCTAGCGTCATTAGGCACTCATTCACTATCACCTCCCGGCCGAGGGATGGGAAGGCGCTGTAGTCGTGGAGGATTAGATCAAGATTAATCTCTCCTGCGATCAGGACACTCACGGGTGTGGTCACCGACAGCATGACTCTTAAGGCGAATAGGTGGGAAAGGAAGGCACCACGCGGTCAATCACGCCGGTCTCAGATGGTGCATCGGGCTTCAACCGCTCATGCAAACAGCGAAAGAAGCCCAACAGCTGGCCCACCAATACGTCGATCGCCACAAGGTCATCATCTCCCAGCAATGACGAGATCCCGTACTCGACGCTGAGCCTGTCATCGCTATCTCTAATTTCACTTGGTAAGTTGGAACCGCAGTAGACCACACACAGGCCTAACTCCTTTTGCTGCACCTCTTTCAACAAATCCAGCTCATAGGCCCGCCTACGACTGTTAGTTGAAATAAACGCCACGAGAAGAGTTCGGTTCGTGAGGCCAGCCATCGGACCATGACGTAGACCAAGGTAGGACTCAGCATCAGTAGTCACCCGACCTGCGCACATCTCGAGCATTTTCAACTCAGCTTCAAGGGCTGCACCAAACCTGGGGCCAGAACCTAGAAACACCGCATGGTCAAACGATCTACATACAAGTTCGGCCAACCTTTCCGAATGTTCCAACAGAAGCCCTTGAGCCATTTCAGCGAGAGAGGAAGCAATGGCGGGAACTGCAGAATCGCTAGCCCGCACTCCCAACCCCCGACCTGCCAACCACAAACTCGTGAAGCTGCTTGTCATGACCAAGCTTTGGTCGTTCACGGCGGAACCAAGGACGATAGTCCGTATTTGCGGCGCAGACTCGTAAGCTGTTGCTAAACGTCCAACCGGATTACAGGTCACAAAGACCTGCTCACATTGCGGCCAGCGCTTAAAGATCAAATCAGCAACCGCTATGCTCTCTGGGCTATCCCCCGATCTACCAAACGAGACAATCGTCGGACATCGTTCAACATTCACGTATGCTTCAGGAGACAGGAGTATCTCGCCGGCACTCACTGCCCGCACCGGTCGTTTCAAACTGACCTGCAGGGTTGGCGCCAATGCGACACCAATAAAATGAGAACTTCCGGATCCAGCGAGGAGTAACCCGTCAGAAGACTCGATGCTTGGAAATATACAATCAGGCAATCGGCTAGCTATCGCTTGCCAAGCCTCGGGCTGACGGCAAATCTCCTGCAGGGTATGTCCATACCCCCGACTGACCTGGTCAGCCGCAGACACCCCTCGTGTCAAGGCTCCAATGGAAGAGGCCCTGGCAGCCAGAGTCTTGACTAGGTCAGGCATGCCGTTTATGCGAACGTGATCCAGTCCCAATTCTCATCCACTCATTGATCTTCGTCATCGAGCACGCTATAAGCATACGCACACGCAGGTTACTGGAATGCAAAACTACTGGTCAAATAACATGGGTGGCAACCGTCGATGGCTAATGTTTGCCCTCGGCACAACACTTTCGTGGGGTGTGTGGGGAGCCCTGATCGAGATTCCTGAAAAGCTTGGTTTTCCTGCCACCCTTGGATATTCAGTCTGGGCCCTCACGATGGTCCCGTGCGCTGTCCTAGCCTTACGAAGTGACGACTGGCGTCTGGCGCTGCACCGAGAAGCTTGGGTCTTCGGGAGCTTGATTGGATTCCTCGGGGCCGGTGGCCAACTGATCCTCTTTGAAGCACTTCGCTCGGGACCCGCCTTCATCGTGTTTCCAATTGTTTCGTTATACCCAGCGATTACAATCATTCTCTCTCTTTGGCTCCTGAAGGAGCAAGCCTCTACCCGTAATTGGATTGGTATTTGTCTCGCACTTCCAGCCATCGCCTTGCTGTCTTATGTTGCACCTAATGACACCCTAATCAGTGGTTACACCTGGCTCTTTCTCGCCATGGGCGTCTTTCTTATGTGGGGACTCCAAGCTTACTTTATGAAATTGGCCAGCGATCGAATGCCGTCAGAGAGCATGTTCTTCTACATGACGTTGACAGGCGTCCTCCTGATTCCGATCGCCGTAACGATGACCGATTTTAACCAAACGATTAACTGGACCTTTACCGGCCCGTACCTCGCCGGGTTAATCCATATTCTTAATGCTGTGGGTGTTCTCTGCTTCGTTTATGCAGTTAGAGACGGAAAGGCCATTATCGTCGTCCCCATGACGGCCTTGGCGCCTGTGATCACCATTGTGCTGTCCCTGGCCATCTACTCTCGAGTACCCTCTAGCTATCAACTCGTCGGCATGTGCATGGCCACCGCGTCCATCTACCTAATGGCCGAATAGCACTCGCTGATCGACTCACTGATGACCCATCATTGCACATCATCGCATCCACCTCTATTGCCTAGGCTGCCTGCGTGATTAAGGAAAGGTCCATACATGCGTCTGCGAAGACTCGCGGCACTTATCTTGACCGGCTTCTTTCTATGTCCGCTCGCTGGCTCTGGCCAAACCGAAGGTCCTACATTAGTAACCATTGCGACTGGCCTTGGCGACATCGAAATTAGCGTCGACACCGTGAGAGCGCCAAACACAGCTGCGAACTTCCTACGCTATGTCACAGGCCGTCACTACGATGGCGGGGAGTTTTTTCGGAGTGTGACTTTGGATAACCAACCAAACAATGAAGTCAAAATTGAGGTTATTCAGGCTAGAGTAAACCCAGATAGAATAGAAGATCGATTCGAAGCAATCCCACTTGAGCGTACGGATGCGACAGGCATTTATCACATAGACGGTGCAATCTCGATGGCGCGGGGTGCTCCAAACAGCGCAACTTCGAGCTTCTTCATCTGCATCGGCAATCAGCCCTCATTAGATTTTGGTGGAGCCAGGAATCCCGATGGACAAGGTTTCGCGGCCTTTGGCCGTGTGACTAGAGGCAAAGACGTGGTGAGGCTCATTCAACAGCAATCTGCCAGCGGACAGCAACTCGAACCGCCAATACAAATCGAGTCGGTCACAGTAACCAGGCAGGAGTGACTTCGTCTATTATTCTTGACCAGGCACGCCTAGGTGGTGAACTGAAATCAGTCAGCCAAAAGACCCTCAGTGTGCATCATTTCAGCATTGAGAATCGCTGCTCCCGCGGCTCCCCGAATCGTATTGTGCCCTAAGACCACGAACTTATAATCAAGGACCCCACAGGGGCGTAAGCGGCCCACCGAAACCGCCATTCCTCCGTCTCGGTCGGCATCCAACCTCGGCTGCGGACGTAAGGCTTCCTCAAGATAAACTACAGGTCGAGCTGGAGCACTTGGCAACCGCGCATACTGTGGACGACCACGAAATCTGTCAAAGGCAGCTCGAACATCGGCCTCTTCAGGGCAGGCAGTGAATTGCACCGACACCATCTCAGTATGACCGTTGATCACGGGCACACGCGTTGTGGCAGCACTTAGAGCCATATCGTGTGGTTCGATTTTGCCGTTTCTTAGCTGACCAAAAATCTTCTGCGTCTCGGTTTCCATTTTCTGTTCCTCCCCGGGAACTTCGGGGATGATATTTCCAATGATGTCCAAAGACGCGACGCCTGGATACCCAGCACCAGAAACCGCCTGAGCGGTGGTAACAATCACGGATTTCAGTCCAAACTCAAGAAGCGGCGCCAAACCAAGAGCTAAAACCACGGTCGAACAATTAGGGTTTGTGACAATGGCGCCAGACCATTCCTTTGCTTGGCGCTGCTCCGCTAGCAGGGTTAGATGATCGGAATTTATCTCTGGAACCAATAGCGGGACCAGGCTATCCATTCGATAGTTTCTGGCGTTACTAACAATCACTCGACCAGATTCAGCAAAGCTTCGCTCAACTTCACCTGCAACCGCGGCGTCGAGACCAGAAAACACCAACTTCGGGGCTCCGGCCGGAGCACACTCCTCCACTATTCGATCGGCCACCTCGGGGGGCATCGCCCCCGGGAGGCGCCAGGCAGTCGCCTCCTGATACTTCTTACCGGCAGACCTTTCACTGGCACCCAGCCAAACCAGCCTAAACCAAGGGTGGCGGCTTAGTTCTTGGACAAACTGCTGCCCTACCATGCCAGTAGCACCGAGGACGCCAACGTCAATTGGGTTGGTCATTCAGTCAATCCACTAATCAGCCAACGACCACTTCTGGCTTCACCTTAAAAAATTCGGCATGCACCGCCTTCACAGCGCGATCCAAATAAGACGACCCGATGATGCATGCCACCTTCATTTCAGACGAGCTAATGCAATCAATATTTATTCCCTCAGTTGCGAGAGTCTTAAACATTCGCGCAGCCAACCCAGGGGTTGAACCCAGCCTTGAACCCACAATCGAGATCTTCGCTACATCCCCTTCAATCAAGACTTCACTCGTTAACCCCTCAGTTTTCCACCGCTCGAGCACCACGGACGCACCCGGTACAAACTCCTCATCCAGAATGAACGTAATCCTGGCACGATCTTCAGAGCTGGCACTCTGGATAATCAGCCGAATACTGATTGCCTGGTCGGCCAACTCCTCAAATAACTGGGCCGCTGTACCAGGCGCATCTGCCACATTCAAGAGAGTGACCTTGGCGATTCCTTTATCGCTTGTAACACCCACGACTTCTGCCTGCTCCATGGTCGAATCTCCCGCTATTATCCATGTGCCCGAGTCCTCTGAAAAGCTTGACCTTACGTGAATCGGAATTTGATAGGACATACAAATCTCGGCTGCGCGAGGGTGCAGCACCTTGGCTCCGCTCGAGGCTAATTCAATCGCTTCCTCATAGGAGATTTCTGGCAACACGCGAGCATTACCGATTAATTGAGGGTCTGCGGACGACACCCCAGCCACGTCAGTGCAGATTTCGCATACGCTCGCACCAAGGGCAGAGGCTACCGCGGCTGCAGTCACATCGCTTCCACCGCGACCTAGTGTCGTAATTTCCTCTGCTTCATTCACACCTTGAAACCCCGTAATGATTACTACTCGGCCTTCGTCAAGTTCCTTCAAAATTCTTCGCGTGTCGATCGACCGAATCCTGGCCAAGTTAAAGACACCGTTAGTACGGATACCGCACTGACTCGCAGTCAGTGAAATGGCGGGTATCCCACGGTCCTGCAACGCGAGACCCAAAACCGACACCGCCACTTGCTCTCCTGACGCCAGAAGGAGGTCCATCTCTCGACCACTGGGATACCGAGAAACCTTCTGCGCAAGCGCCACCAAGCTATCAGTGGTGTCGCCCATGGCCGAGACCACAACGACGAGTCGGCCGATCTGTTCCAAGCTCGCCTTAATCCGATTCGCAACCCCGACTACCCTGTCGGGATCAGCGATCGAACTTCCGCCATACTTTTGCACAACGATGTCAGGCGTCATGATCTGTAACTGCCCTATGTGGCCGCCTCATCATTGAAGCGAGAAACTGAGTCATGCTCACCAAGTCTCCGAGAAAGCTGCTGAAGAAATAGTCCCACGTCGGTCACGATTCCGGCTGTCTGCGAGGACCCTCGGTCGGCCAACTTCGTAACAACTGCCGGATTAATATCAACACAAACTACCCTCACCCATGCGGGCAGCATGTTTCCGACCCCAATGCTATGTAACATCGAAGCAAGCATCACTACCATCGACACATCTTTAAGTTGTTCCGCATACAACTCTTGGGCAACCGCTAAGTCCATTTCTGTATCTAGAAGCGGTCCGTCATCTCGAATACTCCCCGCCAAGACATAATTAACCTCATGCTTCACGCACTCATACATCACACCTGACATCAACACGCCCTTAGAAACCGCCGACGCCAGGCCGCCCGCCGAATTAATCGCATTAATAGCCCGCATGTGATTACGGTGGCCGTCTTCAACCGTAGCCCCTGATTCAAGGTTCACTCCCAAAGAGGTCCCGAACATGGCAAGTTCTACGTCGTGCACCGCTAACGCGTTTCCTGCCAGCACTGCGTCCACATACCCCAAGCGGATAATTTCACTGAAATAGCCGACGCCGCCAGTGTGGACGGTAAGTGGGCCCGCAACCACAACAATCCGCCCGCCCGCCGCCTTGACTTCGCGCATCATACTTGCGACCCTTCCAGCGCTAACTTCGACCCGCCTTTCGGATGAAATGTCATTTGTCATGAACGCAAAACCAAGTCGGTCACGCTCGCGAAACTCTGGAATCACCCTAATGCCATCCGTGCCACATACAATCTTGTCGCCAGTTTGAACATCCCTCAACTTGCGACACTCAGCCTTATCTCCGGTTACAACAATTACCGCGTCCATCCGTTGCCCAACAACATCGACCCAACGCCCTTCCATTCGAATCCGAGTGCGTAGATTGGTTGTTGAGTAGAAATCGGGTGCGACGCAGCCGTCCGAGGGTGCAGGGCATAGAAGGGCGTCCCGCTCTGGCAACGGATAGCAGCCCAGCGGGACAAAATCTTCAAGGAGCTGCTGCAAGGCTGTCTCGCTGGCTACAGTAACCTTGAGGCGCAGCCTAGACATGTCCTCATTGGTACGGCCGATCGAAAACTTTTGCACCTCAAAGGTGCCAGCCCGCTCGATCACCTTGTCAAAAATGACATTCAGTAGATTCGAATCAATCAGGTGACCCTCGGCTTCAACGATTTCAGAATACTGATGTTGGTCGGTCATAAAGCCTCTTAGGCTCGATTGAGGATTGGAGCCTTCCGCGCCTCTTCGGTTGGCTGTGACGCCAAATACTGTTCGAACTCCTTCAGAGTCCTTCCTAGCTGAACTGGCGTCGTGAGACGGTCAGCCACAGCATCAGCGGTCTTATAGCCGTTACCTGTAATCCCCAAGACTACTGACTCATCGCGAGGAATGGCTCCTTGATCAACGAGAGCAATAGTCGCAGCTAGAGTCGTGCCACCCGCAGGTTCAGTAAAAATTCCTTCTGTGCGAGCCAATAACTTAATTGCATCCACTATCTGCTCATCGCTCACCATCGCGCCCGACCCCCCGGTCTCTCGCACCGTCTCCAGCACCTGAAAACCGTCTGCCGGGTTTCCGATCGCGATTGACTTTGCAATCGTGTCGGGCTTAACCGGTTCTGGGAATTCATCGCCGTTCTTGAGGGCGCGGATCACTGGCGCACATCCAGCGGCCTGAGCAGCATGAATCTTGGGAAGGCTTGCATCCACCAAGCCAATCTGCCTTAACTCCCTGAACCCTCGGCCTATCCGCGGTAAAAGTGTTCCCCCAGCGACGGGTGAAACGACGTGTCTAGGAAAGGCCCAGTTAAGTTGTTCGGCGACCTCAAAGGCAAAGGTCTTGGCCCCTTCAGCGTAATAACTGCGCATGTTGATATTTGCAAAGGCCCAGCCATTTCGATCGGCCATCTGCGTGCATAGGCGATTCACATCATCGTAGGTGCCGTCGATCGCAATGACATGAGCGTTGGCGATCGTTGTTCCCAAAATTTTTCCCGACTCCAAACTGTTCGGAATGAACACGTAGCATTCGAGGCCAAGTTTGGCAGCGTGCGCCGAAACGCTATTACCCAGATTGCCAGTCGATGCACAGGCGAACACGCGGAATCCAAGTTCTACAGCGCGCGTTGCCGCGACGGACACCACTCGATCCTTGTAGGAGAGAGAGGGATAATTAACAGACTCGTCCTTGAGGTAGAGCTCTTTTAGCCCCAGTTCGGAACCCAATCGATCAGCCTTTATCAGCGGAGTAAACCCGGAATTCAAACCCGCCACGGGCTCCCCTTCTATAGGCAATAGTTCTCGATACCGCCAAAGGTTTAGTGGGCGACTCGCGATCAACTCACGAGTCAGGGTTTCTTTAATGAGGTCATAGTCATACGTGGCCTCAAGTGGTCCCAGGCATTGATCGCAAACGAACAGAGCCTCCCCCGGAAACTGCGTCCCACAGAGATGACATTCCAATCCTCTAAAAAAACCCATGGTCCATCCTTACCGCTAATCAATTACTGGCAGCACGACAGCACTTTCCGCCCTATCACCCTGTGTAGTCTCACTAGGCCTCAACGCCGATTCGATTGTTTCGGTTGTGCATCGATCGGTCACGAATTGAACTTGCCCATCTCGGTCCTCCAGGATCCGGGCGGGCACCACGCCAAGGTCTGAAAGAATTCCCGCCACTGATTGCGGTCCCGCTACCCGAACATAGTGCGATCGCTTGCCCATTGCTTCTACCTGGCAACTGGCTCCAACCGATGGAAACAGATTCGGCGCTCTATCTCCCGACGCGATTGCTAGCAAGTCTGACACTATCGCAACTGCAGTGGGGTCGCCTCCGGCTCCTTGACCGATTAAGGTAACCTCGCCACAGTATCTTCCGTCCACAACCACCACGTTTTCGTTGCCGGATACCTGTGCAACCCGAGATCCAAGATTCACCATCGCAGGTCTGACTTCGGCTCGTACAGCATTTCTATCTTCTGTAAGCTCGACCGTCGATACCTGGCGAATCCCGCATCCAAGCAGGGCCGCCGCTTCAAAATCCGTGCGACTGACACCTCGAATCGACCGACAAACAATCTCATGAGGATTAATCGGGCGGCTCAGTCCAACAGCCGAAAGAATCGAGAGCTTCGCTTGAGCATCAAATCCATCTAAATCAGCCGACGGGTCAGCTTCAGCGAAACCTCTCTCCTGAGCATCAGCAAGAACCTCGTCAAACGAGGCATCCGAAGCACCCATCTTTGTTAGTAGAAAGTTACAGGTGCCATTAAGAACACCTCTTACCCTATTCAGGTTATCGGCAGCCAAGCCATTTTTGATGCTGGAAATAATCGGCACGACGCCGGCGACTGCCGCCTCAAATTTCAGACATGCTCCCTTAACAGCCGCCAACTCAGAAAGCCTGGCCCCGTCGTTGGCTATCACCTGCTTGTTGGCCGTAACAACTGGCTTTCCCTCCATCAGCGCTCTCTGTATCCAGGATCCTGCTGGTTCGAGGCCTCCAAGCAGCTCAACGACCACATCAACGTCCGACGTAAACACCTCGTCAATGTTTTCGGTCCAATCAACTGTGTTCGGCATCCATTCAACCTGTTTCCGTTCGACTTTACGATTGAACACGCACGTTAACTCAAGGCCTGTCTTTCCAGAGACAAGTATTCTTGCCACCGATTGACCGACGGTGCCAAATCCAAGAATAGCTACCCGTATCACCTTCATTGAGTCGCCTTCAGCATGTATCGCTTCTCGACCTACAAAAAAAGGCCATCTCCCTCTCCGGGATGATGGCCTTAAGCTTGAGAGGTGCTCTTAAATTCTTGGCTACATCATCCAGCAGAACCGCATCGGCATACGGGTCGTGCTGCCCCTAGTCCAGGCAGTCGGTTCCGCGGTGAGCTCTCCGGGCCACCGAACTAAAATTAGGGCCGATGTGATGAAACGGAAATAGCTCAAAATCATTGGTAAACCCTGATCAACCGAGCCATCAACCAATAGTTTCACCATTGTTTCGCGTGATGCCTCTCAAGTCAAACACCAATACTAAGCTTGACATCGATAAGGCCTTCGACTCTCCTGTAGCGCATGACTACTTCCCCCCACTCCATCCATGGACCAATATCTACGGACTCTTCGATCGGCTGGGTCGGCACTGGTGTAATGGGCCTATCAATGTGCAGCCATGTGTTAGCCAAAGGGCACCCAGTGACAGTGTACTCGCGAACAAAGGAAAAGGCTCAGCCGCTCATTGATTCTGGTGCGACTTGGGCGGGCTCGCCCCAAGAGGTTGCAGAGAAATCAAGCATCGTAGTCACGATCGTGGGCTTTCCTCCAGACGTAGATGCCGTTTACCTTGGAAAAAATGGCCTCCTCGCTGGAGCCCAGGCAAACTCAATCTTCATTGACATGACTACGACGACGCCAAGTCTCGCACAAAGAATTGCAAAGGCGGCTAGTCAGTCTCGAGTCGCTACAGTTGATGCTCCAGTATCAGGTGGTGATGTTGGCGCCAAGAACGCTACCCTGTCAATCATGGTCGGCGGCGAACGGGAAGTGGTAGATGTAGTGATGCCCATCTTCGAAACACTTGGCAAGCATATCGTTTACCAAGGAGGCCCCGGTAGCGGCCAACACGCGAAGATGTGCAACCAAATCGTAATCGCAGGAACAATGATCGGCGTATGCGAAAGCCTTTTATACGGTTACAAGGCTGGTCTCAATCTCGAAACAATGCTTAAGGCTATCGGGAGTGGCGCCGCAGCATGCTGGACGCTTGATAATCTCGCTCCCCGTATGCTCAAGCGTAATTTCGACCCAGGGTTCTACGTTGATCATTTCGTCAAGGATATGGGCATCGCCCTTGGCGAGGCGAAGGCGATGGGCATCACACTGCCCGGCTTGGCACTCGTCCACCAGCTCTACATAGCCGTTCAAGCCCAAGGATACGGCCAACACGGGACCCACGCGCTATTGCTAGCGCTGGAACAAATGTCGTCAACCAATAAGGCCTGAGACACCGTATTGTGCACGGTGAAGCTCGAAGAAAAGGCCCGGGCCCATCGATAACCTTAGCGAACCGCGATAGGTGCTACGCCTCAGCGTCTAGAGCGCGGCCGTCACACTCATCAAACGGAAGCGTAACGGGCCAACCAGGGAACTGCCGAGCCCCTTCCTGCGCGGGATCTACCGCACGTGGCCAGCACTCAATCACATACTCCCGCGCCGCACGGCGCACCCTTACGATCCCATAACCCTCGCTCTTGAGGCGCGCATCACCTAGCCCCTGGCCCCGCCCACCCTTAAATCGCCGATAGTAGGCGAACGTAATCTTCGGATTGGCTATTGCATGCACCCGTAAAGGATTGCCGAACGCGTCGACAAAATCACCGGTGTGGGGCTCTCTGCTCCGATTCGGTAAGTCGCGCGCTGGTTCGAACCAGCGTTGCCAAAACGACACGCCCGCGGGAACCGTGAATTGCATCACGCCGTCTGTATGTGAATCAAGCCCATGCCGAACCACCGACGCTAAATGTTGGTCGCCCCCGAGAACAAGGGCCTCAGCATCACGCAGAAGTGCAATTGCTCGATCGCGCTGCAGTTTCGGATGACCGTTAGCATCCCAGTCAAGCAGCGTTCGCCCCCGTGGGCTCGTCTGAAGACACGCCAAGAGAGTTTGGGTTAGACAGATCCGCCCATCGACCCCTTCGTTGTCCTGGCCCCAGGTCTCAAGAAACGCTTCCTGCCGTGGGCCAAGCAACTGGGCTTCATGTGTGTCCAGGTCCGCGCCCTGAATCGGCGCCGTCTTGAATTTTCGGTCCTCCAGGACTGCAAACCCGATTCCGCCGAATTTAAACGCCCCATAGTAGACCCCGATTCCCTGCTCCACGGAGGTGGAATCGTAAGGGTCCGGATTATGTCCACATTGAGTCCGTTCGACCATATTGACGAACTCAGCACTACAAACGTAGCCACCGCGATTTTGATCTCGCACCCGGACCGCACGGCCGTCAACGTCAACAACTTCCATCGGCGCTTCGCGACCGCTATTGCCCCACAGATTACCCTGATACACGTCGTGGTCGTCGGTCTGCAAAATCGTCGGTGTCGACCGCGTCAGATCACGAAATGCCCAAACCCACAGATACCACTTGTAGAGGTAGTCAAGCGTCGGACTGTCTGAGGCATCAGCAGGTGTCGGATTGTCTTCGTAGATCTGGTCCCCAGCACACACCAGCAACTCAGGTTCGTGACTCGCTATGTGCCCGACTAGTTCAGTATGCGGGAAGTGTAAATTCTTCGACGTGTACCGTCCCAACGGCTCAGCCACTGGGAGCTCGGCTTCTCCGGTGCCCCCATCCAGGCCACGCGCCGTTGGCATCACACAACTCATGTGGGCGAGCGTGAAGCCGGCTTCGTCCTTTGGGTCCTTCTGCACGATGCCGCTATGCTCGTGTTCGAGCCCCTCCCGGTCGCGGTACCGGACCCGATAATCCCAAGCTTGCGAAGCGTCCCAAGCATTAACCCGAAATTGCGCTGTATAGCCAACTCCCCAGGGACTCCGTGCCATCTCACGCCACTGATCTCCGTCAACGCGCACCTCCAACCGAACCGTCCGTGGCTCCATGTCACCAAGCGGCATCAACTGCGCCGACAACTTTAAAATATCCCGATTTAGCGAGTACATCGTCCCGAGAATTGGACCTTCAGCACGCTCACGCCGTACGATTATCTTGTCTCCCCCGCTCAATAGATCCGCAAACCAAAAACGTGCGCGCCCTCCCGGCAGCGGTGAAGAGACCAGCGCCACGCCACCCACAACGTCCTGTTCCCTAAGGCCCTTGCGCACCGCACCAGCTCGAATTTCACCTGTCACGACATCTAATGCCACAAGTCTGACGTCGAACATGCTAGTCCCGCTAGGTTCAATGTCGAGTTGAAGGATGACCTCGTCACTGAGGTTACGAAAACTTGACCTCTCTGTCTCGATCGTTTCAGCTTCAAGTGGCCTGTAACCTAAGGGGTCGAACTCAGCCGTATGGTCCCGAAACCGAATCTGACCATCCGCTTCGTATCCACACCAGAATCCCCCACCCTCACCTGAGGCCTTCTGAGCCAAAGCAGATGCCCGGTAATCTAATAATCCACCACCGACGCCGACGAGATAACCCCCAAAGCCACCACGATCGCTCAATTCGAGGGCTCCACTCCGCACACGAAAATGTGCGGAAGTTCTACCAGGAGAAACCTCGTGGGTAAGAAGCGCCACAGTCCGACCCAAATCATTTGGTCCGCCGGCTAGACACTCAAGTCGACTGTCAGATAAACGCCAATCTTGCAGCCGATTGGCCCATAATCCCGCACCAAGCCAAGGCCTTGCGATCTCTGGCGGGGGCGAAAAAACCGCCTCCCATCCGGCCTCTCGAGCTTGCCAACCGTTAGGGTGATACCTCGACAGTCCCATTAAAGACCGGTCCTCTAACCCAACAGCGGAAACAGCAACTCCGCCAGCCATTCCTTTGAGAAACTTACGCCGGCTGGTCCTTGACGATGAATGGGTACGTTCGGCCACCGGAATACTCCTTACGGCTTTTCGCCAGGAAATGGGAACAACTCTGACGGGTCATGGGAGTGAGACGTTACAGGGGTATTTATTAACCTTTGGCCGTTACGTCCAAGATCGCCGTAACCCAAGTCATCCGCTAGAATGTAAATCAGGTTTGGAGGGTTTGAGTTTGACTGAGGCGATCCAATGCCCGAGCTCTGGCCAACGCAGGAAATGAACAAAGTTGCGACCAGAGAGGCGATCGCAAGGACAGCGCAAGCTTTCGTCGCGGTCAGCATATTGGCGGCACCTCGAAGCATGGTCTCAGCCTAACACGCAGGGCCGTACAACTTAAGATGTCACTTGACCTAACATAATTGACAGCATCTGGAGTTGACGGTAGCATTCGGCGCTTTCGGAACCACTAACTGCAATGAGCTCTAGTTCGAAATGGAAAGACCTGCCGACCGAAGCAATCAACCCAGCTAGTCTGGCCATCGATAAAGCCTCGAGCGCTGACATTGTAGACCTTATGATTGCCGAAGATCGTAAGGTTGTGAGCGCTATTAATCGCGAGCGCGAACGCATTACAATTTCGACAGACCTCATCGCCGAGTCTCTGGCTAAAGGGGGGAGACTGGTGTTCGTCGGTGCCGGCACGAGTGGCCGCCTTGGAGTCCTTGAGGCCGCAGAAATGTTACCGACGTTTGGCACCTCGTCAAACTTGGTGCAGGCCATCATGGCTGGAGGGCGCACTGCTTTCTTTCAATCAAGGGAGGAACTCGATGACCGCTACGAGGGTGGCCTCCGAGCTGTATCGCGAATTCAACCAACTAAGCGTGACGTAATAGTCGGCATTTCAGCAAGCGGGATGACCCCTTTTGTTCGCGGTGGCCTCACGCGAGCTCGTAAAGCAGGAGCGAAAACAATTTTTGTTACCTGCTGGCCCGGCACTGAATTACAGACGTATGTCGACGTTACAATTGCGCCAGCCGTTGGCCCAGAGGTCATTGCTGGGTCGACACGGCTAAAGGCTGCCAGCGCGACGAAAATGGTTCTGAATATGCTTACGACCATCCCAATGGTGAAGCTTGGTAAGACATATGGGAACCTCATGGTGGACGTTCAGGGAACTTCACAAAAGCATCGTGATCGAGCGCGCCGAATTCTAGCATTAGTGACCGATATGGAGTACGACCAAGCAGATGCCCTTCTGGGTCGTGCTCGATGGAACATTAAGGCGGCCATCGTCATGCGAAAAACCGGAGAGTCATATACAAAGGCGATGCGAAGGCTAAAGGGAGCTGGCGGGTCAATACGAAAGGCCATCAATGAGGACCTGGAGGACCGACTGCGTTCTCTCCTCTAGGCAGGTGACGTACTCGTTGACACCCCCGCGGGCCCCTTGCTACAGTCGTTTTCTTTCGCACCGATAAATATTGTAATGAGACTAGGCAGAGCCTATACCGCCCTTGCTGTCGTCCTAACCGTCCTGCTTATCGTGCCGGCGGCAGGATCGCAGTTGCCGGATGAGGTTCGGGCCCTTTGGGTCGTCGACCGTTCGCTCAATTCGGCATCCTCTGTCATAGCGGTGGTCAGCGCGGCACGCAAATATGGATTCAACACTCTGTTGGTCGAGGTGCGTGGACACAGCGAAGCGAATGGAATAGTCGACCAGAGGCTTGGTGTCATAGGACTGCAACCTCAAGCATCACACTTCGATCCCCTTAAGGCGCTAATTACTTCAGCGCACGCTGCAGAACTAAGAGTGCACGCCTCGGTAAATGTCAACCTTGTTGCAGACGCTAATAACCTACCCTCCTCGAGAGACCATATCGTGTATCGCCATCCCGAGTGGTTAATGATTCCTCGAAGCCTGTCTAAAGAATTGGCAAAGCTTGAACCGGAGAATCCCGCCTACCTCGGCACTCTCTCGCGCTGGACCCGAGAGCATTCTGATACGGTTGATGGGCTTTTTCTTTCACCCTTAACCACTGAAGCTGCGAGCTATTCCGCAAAGATGCTGGCTAACCTTGTTAGCCGCTACCAGCTGGATGGCGTTCATCTCGATTCACTTTACTATCCGGACGAGACTTTTGATTACAGTCGAACCGCGATGATGGAGCTTCGCGCAAACGTCAAAGCATCATCCGCTGGAGCTAAACGGCTTAGTGTTGATATTGCCGAACCACTCTATGCCGACCATTATCCAGAACGCTGGGCTTCCCTCCGTCGTTCACGACTAACGTCATTACTGATGCGGCTTCGTACGACCGTCAAGGAACATCTACCGGAAGCAGTGTTCAGTGCGGCCCTGATTCCCGAACAGAACGACGCATTCAATCATCAATTCCAAGATTGGCATACATGGCTAGACTCCGGCTTACTGGACGTAGGTTGCCCAAGAGCCTATACCCAAAACGCAGGCCTATTCGAGAAACAAATTGCTGCGGTTCGAAAAATAGCGACCTCGAGCAAAGTCTGGGCTGGAATCGGCTCCCATCGCCTTTCAGTAGGACAAACTCTTGCCAATATCGAAGCGGCTAGGCGTCAACACGCCGATGGAGTTGCACTCTTTTCATACGAAAGCTTGACCGACCCAGCGCTGCACGAGATGGACTATTTGGAGCAGATCGCCAAGGAAGCCTTCCTCATAAGCGCCCTTACGCCCGGCCCACTATAGAACCCTGCCGCCTTCGGGTTAAACGGTTCTACGAGTATCACGCGGACGACCCTCAATGCGTTCACTGGATTTCATCGTCCTAACGGGTTATATAGTCAGCCTCCTCTTCTTCGGCGCCTACTTCTCACGATCGCAACGCAACATCCGCGACTATTTCATTACTGATCGCCAAATTCCTTGGTGGGCGGTTATGGGATCAATTGTCGCGACAGAAACGAGCACAGTAAGCCTCATCAGTGTGCCTGGTTTCGCATACGGAGCAGACCTATCTTTCCTCCAACTCGTTATCGGCTACCTCTTTGGCCGACTAGCTATCGTACTTTTCTTAATGCCCACATATTTTCGCGCCGAGGTTTTGACTGTCTACCAAATCCTCGGCCTACGCTTTGGTGAGAACGTCAGACGACTAACATCCGCGCTTTTCCTTTTAACCAGAAGCCTCGCCGATGGTTTTCGACTTTTTGCCACAGGCCTTGTACTGGCTGCCTTGCTCTTAAACACCTCCTCCGTGCAAAACTTTTTTCAAGAAACGATACCAGGGCTTGGAGTAGACACGGGACCACTGCTGTTCTCCCTTCTCCTTATTGCCGCCGTGACAGTGGTCTACACCTTCCTAGGAGGCATGGCCGCGGTAATCTGGACAGATGTCATACAACTAGCGATCTATCTAATTGGCGCGGGCTTAATATCAATCGTCTTGCTCAACTTGATTCCCGGGGGATGGACCGAAGTGGCTCAAGTAGCAACTGGCGCTGATAAGTTTAGAGTCTTTGATTTCACCCTTAGCCTTTCAAAGGATTACACCTTCTGGTCCGGTGTCATTGGCGGGGCTTTTCTTACAACCGCCACGCACGGAACTGACCAACTAATGGTCCAGCGTTACCTCTGTAGCCGGACACCCCGCAATGCCAGCACAGCCCTAATGATCAGTGGGCTCTTCGTGTTCCTACAGTTCATCCTCTTTCTGGTTATTGGTGTAATGCTCTGGGTGTATTACACCAACTATGCTCCAGCAGACATTTCCACGTTCACCTTGGAGGGGCAGGTCCAGACCGACCGAATTCTCCCCTACTTCATGGTGACCCATTTACCGGTAGGAATTCTCGGACTTCTTCTTGCCGCAATTTTTGCAGCTGCAATGTCCACATTGTCCTCTTCACTCAACTCTTCGTCTGCAGCCTTCATCGCGGATTTCTACATGCCCTATACTCGCCACGCTCGATCCGAAGAGCACTACCTAAAAGTTTCACGATGGACAACTATTGGTTGGGGAATCGTTCAACTCTCTGTCGCCATTCTTGCAATCGAGCTCTCAACTCGCGTAGTTGACGAAGTGCTCGGCATCGCATCGTTCACAAATGGCGTTCTATTGGGAACATTCTTTCTCGCAACCTTTACCACTAGAATTCAATCGCGTTCAGTGTTTATTGGCATCGTCGCAGGTATAATTTTCATGACGACCTTGCGAACATCCACCGCGCTCAATTTGTTTGTAGTGTCTTGGCAATGGTACGTCCTGATCGGTTCGCTCACCACAATCGGCGCAGCCTGGATCGCGCAGCTAGCGGTCGATGGCCCTGGAGTGTTACGGCGTGAACTTCAATAGCGTAGCTGAGATCATCGAGCGCGCCATTTCTAAAAAAATATTTCCGTGCGCCTGTCTTGAGATTGGCCGAACAGAAGATATCCTCTGGCGAGGCGCCTTTGGACACTTAAGCTATGACCGCAAATCAACTGCTGCGGACCACAACACTATCTTCGACCTAGCCTCTCTCACAAAGGTCATCGCCACAACCACCCTTGCCATGCAACACGTTGATGCTAGGCGATGGGCTTTAAGTGATTACGTCACTCAACATCTGAGAAGCTGGTGCGGCGCCGACCGTGAACTGGTAACAATTGAGGATCTACTGGCACACACATCTGGCCTGCAAGCGTATTTGCCATTGTTTCAAGAGAGGGTCGACCCTCAGCAATATAAGGAGACACTTTGTCGCCTGCCACTTCAATATGCTCCTCGTTCCGAATCCGTGTATAGCGACCTAGGCTTCATCTTGCTCGGATTCTTGATCGAAGGCCTTACCAACATGAGCCTAGATGATCAGTTTCGGAATATGGCCGAATCGTCCGGCATGGATGATTTACAGTTCCTGCCACCTAACCGCTGGAAAAAGCGTACGGCGCCCACGGGCGATAACCCGCTAAGAGGGCGCTGTCTGGTGGGTGAGGTTCACGATAACAATGGATGGACCCTGGGAGGCGTGGCTGGACACACTGGACTCTTTGGCTCAACATCAGCAGTCGGTCGTTTTGCTAGAGTTATCTTAGGTGATTTTCGAGGGGGTCAAACCCTGGTATCTCCTGCAACCCTGCAAACATTTACTCGAAAAACAAATATTCCCAATAGTTCTCGCGCTCTTGGGTGGGACACGATGCTCCCAACCTCATCCTGTGGCAGCCGCTTCTCTAAATCAGCAATTGGTCATACTGGATTCACCGGCACTTCACTTTGGATTGACCCGGAGATTGATCTGTACATTGCGTGCCTAACCAATCGAGTGCATCAAACTGCAGACAGTAACGCAATGCAACGATTCCGACCGGAGCTGCACAATGCCGCAATACGTGCTTTCGGGGTGATTGATTAAAATTTCATGACTCTAACCCTCCTCGATTGGATAGTTATTGCAGGCTATTTTGCCTTCGTGATCGCCATTGGGGTCACCTATTACCACCGCGCCGGCAGTAGTATCGGCCATTACTTCCTCTCAGGACGCTCTCTACCGTGGTGGCTAGCCGGAACATCGATGGTGGCAACGACATTTGCCGCCGACACTCCACTTGTCGTTGCCGGGCTTGTTGCAAACAATGGAATCGCAGGAAATTGGATCTGGTGGAACGCCGCTCTCGGTAGCATGCTGGCAGTGTTTCTATTTTCTCGCCTCTGGCGTCGAGCAGGCATCCTGACCGACGTAGAGTTTGTTGAGTTGAGATACTCTGGTCGACCAGCGGCCTTTCTGCGTGGGTTTCGTGCGCTCTATCTTGGCTTGCCGATTAACCTCCTCATTATGGGTTGGGTGAATTTGGCCATGGCGAAGATTTTGCTCGTCACAATGGGATGGAACCGCTTAACTGCGGTACTCGTTAGCCTAGCCTTCACGGGCGCATATTCCTCAATTTCTGGACTGTGGGGCGTCGTCGTAGGAGACTTCGTACAATTCAGTCTCGCGATGATCGGAACGATCGTATTAGCCTGGTTCGTACTCCACACCCCTACAGTCGGTGGAATCAACGGTCTTCTTGAGGCCCTCCCAGAGTCAACCTTCCAGTTCCTGCCAACGGTTGGTGGAAACGCAGCCGCTAGTGATGCTTTCACTCTTCCATTGACCACCTTCATCGCATTCGTGGGTGTTCAGTGGTGGGCAAGCTGGTACCCTGGTCAAGAAGCGAGTGGGGGCGGGTACATCGCACAACGAATGATGTCGTCTAAAGATGAACGGCATTCGCTACTCGCAACCTTGTGGTTCACAATTGCACATTACTGTGTTCGCCCCTGGCCATGGATTATAGTTGGTCTCGCCTCAGTCGTTCTCTATCCAACGGCAATAGACCGGGAGGCTGCTTATGTAATGGCCCTTCGCGACCACCTTCCGGAAGGCTGGCGAGGGCTTCTATTGGCAGCCTTCTTTGCAGCATACATGTCGACGATTGGCACTCAACTAAATTGGGGGTGCTCCTACATAATAAATGATTTCTATATGCGATTTTTTCGAACCCAAGCAACTCAAGGCCACTACGTAAGAGCATCGCGATTAACCACGCTACTCCTTATGCTTCTAGGGGGAGTCGCCACGTTTTATCTCGAAAGCATCCGACAGGCCTGGGAGTTCATTCTGGAGTCCGGGGCAGGAATTGGCTTAGTGTTGATTCTCCGATGGTATTGGTGGCGGGTAAACGCGTGGTCTGAGATTGCCGCCCTTATCGCCTCGGTTGCAGGATTTGTTTATCTCAAATTATTCACTGAGGTCGCATTTCCATCCACATTGCTCTATCTCGTCTCTTGGACCACAGTGTGCTGGTTGGTAATTACCTTTCTGACGCCAGCGGAACCTTTGGATCACCTCATCAAGTTCTATCGACGAGTAAGACCCGGCGGACCGGGCTGGAGGCGTATAGCTCGCTTGTCCGGGGAGCCACCACCTGAGTCGATCGCAATAGCCCTTGTCGATTGGGTTGCCGGATGTTCACTGGTCTATAGCACGCTCTTCGGCATAGGTGCGCTCCTATTCCGCTCAACGTTTGCCGCTACACCATATGCAGTTTGCGCACTGGCTTCTAGCCTGTTCATTCACTACCGTCTTTCTCGACGCGGATGGACAAGAACCGAAGGATAGAACTGACGAATGGGCACTAGCCATGTGCATCAACGAGGATGTCAAACACGCGAATACCAAGCTCTCTGGTGTCGCCGTTGTCGGCTTCCACCCGCTCAGCGGGAATAAACGCACCGTCAACAACAATGCCGAGCTCAACAATGTTCTGGTCACCTAATTGCTCTTGGGAAATCGGTATTTCCCGTAATTCGGCCTGAGTAGTTTCAATTAAGAACCGTGCAACCTCGCGCCCTTCAATTTCCAAAACCACCCCTTGCGGCCCACCAACGAGATCGGGACGACCGTCGGCTCTTAAATACAAAAGGACGTCACTGCGTGGATTGCGAAACGAGACTGTTGCGTTAGCCATCGTCCATCGCCATTGCATATCATGGTCGTCAGGCATTACTTCTAGATCGTGCCATCCATCTTGAAAAATAAGAAACACATTTTCCGATTGTGGCAAAAGCTCGAGTGTTCCACCCTTGTAAGAAAGAGAACCGTCGTCATCACCAACCAGAGCAACGCGTTCACCGCCACTAGCAGAATACAATCCGACCCTAATAGTCGCCGTGCCGATGTAGGGATACATTGGCAGGAACACTTTTCGGTCATACTCGACTATCTGTCCAGGAATCCAATTCGATGTCGGCTGCGGTGGATTGTGATCGTCGGTCCACATAACTTCACCGTCAGCATCGACGAAGTGCACGAAGACGCGATAATTTTCCGTCAGTCCCACATGCTCTTCTAGTATTGAAAATTGGAAGCTCATTCCAACAACACTACCCAGAACCGCCGCATTGCGGTCCAGCATTACCTTGACGCTGGCAATCGGATCAGGTTGCGGCACCGTACAGGCTGAGACAGCTACGCCTAAAGCCAGTGCCGTCCAGAACAGTCGAACCATCAAGTCCTCTATCTATTAAGAATGGCCAATGTAGGAATCAAACTAAGTTGAGCAGTTTCTTCTAAAAGAATCCTCAAAATAGCCAATCTCACCTACTGTGCCATTAGAGGCTGGCTATCTCGGTATGGTCAAGCGACATTTTCACAGACGCCTGGTCGGCCATTCTATGTCGGTCTCTTTTTGTCCACGCTCCCCCTATAGTAAGGAATATTTAACGACGATATCCTTCAATTAAGCATGTTGGAGCTTGTAAACGGTGATGGCTGGGCTATTTTCAAGAAAACCGGTCAATCCAGACAGGGCTTCCGACTAACCAGCAAATATGGTAGTTTTGTATAGGTCTGCGCAGTGTTGCCTGGGATTTAACGGGCTCGAAAGACCTTTTTGGGCCGAAAATGCTTAAGAATCGCTATACCGTAGTTGTAGCCGACCGCTCTAGTGGCGTAATTCGTCGAATTACGCTAAACCTTCGCTCGGTAATTGGGCTACTCGTGGCAATCCTCGGGACACCAATTCTGCTAGGCCTAGGTTTCAGCTGGCTGGCCTCTACTGAGCTCGATCGTCTCAACACGAACCTAGGCTCACTTGAAGTTGAAAATTCAGGCTATCGAACTGCCTCGACTACGCTTAGAAGCGAAATTGCGGCACTTCAAGCAGTTGTGACAGAGATCGACAAACGGGCAGTTCTAAACCCACGGGCTCTTGAAGCTCTCAATCAACTTCCGGCTGAGCTGAAGGCCAGAGCCATCGGCGGTGGAGCGGGAGCTATAGCCTCTAATCCACTATATACCGTGGCACTCACGTCACCTCTGGCCACCTTCACGATGTTAAAAGACCTGCTTGCAGGTCTTGATAATCGTCTCCAGACCATACGTTACTCCGTGGAAAACCGAAGTGCTTTGGCAAGTGCGACTCCACAGATATGGCCAACGGACCCCCACGGTTACCTCTCGGGCGCCTATGGATACCGGATTGATCCCTTCACCGGGATCCGAACCTTTCATCGGGCTGTCGACATATCAACCCCTCACGGGCAAAAGGTCCTGGCCACCGCAGCTGGTCGCGTAGTGTCTGCAAAGCCAACGGGGAACCTTGGTAAGCTTATTGTCATCGATCACGGCTTTGGCCTGGCCACGCGGTACGGCCACCTCTCAGGCTTTACCGTCGGCGCTGGCGACCAAGTCTCCCAAGGTGACCTAATCGGTTATGTTGGCTCGACGGGCCGCTCCACTGGCTCACACGTGCACTACGAGATTTGGGCAGACGGTCGACCGATTAACCCTTACCGCTTCCTCTCCCCGTCTGAACACCTCGCAACAAACTAGTTAGGTTTTTCCGTTTTTTTTCGATACAGGGCCCACCGTGTTCATCCTTCTTGACGGAATTGGATTCCTCAAATAGAATCGATCGAATATCCGAATCGTGACGGGCCTCTCTGTGCCGGTTCCGAATCGCGCATGTTCGACGCCCTCTTAGCAAAAGTCTTCGGCACAAGAAACGATCGAGAGCTCAAGCGGCTCCGCCCGATCGTCTCTGCAATAAATGAGTCTGAAACCCATGTCCAGAGTCTTAGTAATGACGAACTAAGAAGTAGGACTGCCGAATTTCGAAAACGCCTTAGACAGAACGAAACTCTCGACGATCTTCTTCCAGAGGTCTTTGCGACTGTCCGAGAAGCAAGCCGCAGAATCCTAGAGATGCGGCACTTCGATGTCCAACTAATCGGCGGAATACTTCTCCACCGCGGCACAATTGCGGAAATGAAAACGGGCGAAGGCAAGACCCTAGTCGCCACTTTGCCAGCCTATCTTAACGCCCTCTCTGGCGAAGGGGTGCATGTCGTCACCGTGAACGATTATCTCGCACGGCGAGACTCGGAATGGATGGGTCGAGTTTACCGATTCCTCGGCATGAGCGTTGGGGTGATCCAACACAGCCTAAAGGATTCAGAGCGCCAAGCGGCTTATAAATACGACATCACATACGGAACTAACAACGAGTTCGGATTTGATTATCTTCGCGACAACATGAAGTTTGAGTTGTCACAGTACGTTCAGCGGGGCCACAATTACGCAATTGTAGATGAGGTTGACAGCATTCTCATTGACGAAGCTAGAACCCCGCTCATTATTTCAGGCCCTGCTGAACAATCTACCGAGCTTTATCACGAAGTCGACCGGATCATCCCGAAGCTGAAGCCCGGCGCCGTTACCCAAGGAAACGTCAAGTCGGAAGACCGTGAGGCCCTCGAGGAAACCGGAGACTTTCTCGTCGACGAAAAACATAAAACTGTGACTTTAACGGAGAGTGGAATGGCCAAAGCAGAGAAGCTTTTGGCCCACCGAATGAGTCCTGGAGGACTCTACGACCCAGCCAACATGCCACTTCTGCATCACATTAATCAGTCCCTTCGTGCTCACTCTCTTTTCAAGCGGGACGTTGATTACATGATCAAGGAGGGTCAGGTCGTCATCGTTGATGAATTTACCGGACGTTTAATGCCCGGACGACGGTGGTCAGACGGTCTTCATCAATCCGTAGAGGCTAAAGAAAAGGTCAAAATCGAGCGGGAGAATCAGACTCTTGCGACAGTGACCTTCCAGAATTACTTCCGTAAGTATAAGAAGCTTGCGGGAATGACAGGAACGGCTGATACCGAAGCCACCGAATTTGGAAAGATCTACAAACTTGACGTGGCGGTAATTCCAACCAACCGCACCCTTCTGCGGCGAGAGGAACCCGACACTATTTATCGTACCGAGCACGAGAAGTTTAATGCCATCGTTGAGGACATCATTCAACAACAGGCCGCTGGACGACCGGTGCTGGTTGGAACTGTGTCGATAGAAAAATCTGAAAAGTTATCCTCACTGTTGAAAAGACGTGGCGTGCAACATGTCGTGTTAAACGCGAAATATCATGCCAAGGAGGCTGAAATTGTAGCCCAAGCTGGACGTCCTGGCACCGTCACCATCGCAACCAATATGGCCGGCCGTGGCACTGACATCCTACTAGGCGGAAACCCTGAGTTTATGGCACGTCAACAGTGTTTAGCTGACGATGTGGCTAACCGTCTTCCGAAGGGAGAAGAGGAATTACCCGACAATACCGATTTGATTCACTTTAATCATCTAGACAGCTTCTATCAAGTTCCACGAACACTTTGGGAACCGCGCCTCACCAAATTTCAGGAGCAGACAAAAATTGATCACGCCTCAGTCGTCACAGCTGGAGGACTGCACATCCTCGCCACAGAGCGGCATGAGGCTCGACGTATCGATAATCAGCTGCGAGGTAGAGCGGGGCGCCAAGGCGACCCGGGGTCGTCAAGATTCTATCTTTCTCTAGAAGATGATTTGATGAGAATCTTTGGTTCCGACAGAATTTCAGGGCTAATGCAGAAATTAGGAATGGAGGATGGTGTTCCAATAGAACACAAAATGGTCACCAAGGCAATTGAGCGGGCACAACGCCAGGTAGAGGCGCAACATTTTTCAGTCAGGAAACACTTGCTTGAGTATGACGACGTAATGAACAAGCAACGAGAAAACGTCTACTCACTACGATGCGAGCTCCTAGAAAATAGGATTCACCTTGCTAAAGATGACATCGTTGACACACAACAATACCTTCTCACTTTAGGCGAAGAAGCACTTGACTCCTGCGTAGCCACCTACTGTGGAGATGATATTGACCCAGACGAGTGGGACATTGAAGCACTTAAGCTAAGTACCGGGGAACTGTTCGGCCTCGGCATTGAAGACCTCTCAGCTGTAGATTTCGATAGCTCAGGCGCCGAGGAAATCCATGAGGCGCTCTGGACCTTGGCCAAGTCAAAATACCAAGAAAAGGAATCCGAAGTAGGGTCTGAGGTGTTAAGGCGCATTGAACGAGATGTGATGCTCCAGATTGTGGATTCGCAGTGGAAAGATCACCTATATGGCCTAGATCATCTTAAAGAAGGAATCGGCCTTAGAGGTTACGGCCAACGAAATCCCCTCGTCGAATACAAGCGCGAAAGCTTTGCCCTCTTTCAGGCAATGAAAGAGCGAATTGACGAGGAGACTGTTAAGTATCTTTGGCGCCTTCGTCCAATAATCAGAGACCCAAGTGCCGATGTATCCAGGAAATCGCAAACAAAGCAAACAGCGGACTTAGTCTTCAATAACCCTAGTGAGGGCGCCTCAACATTTACAAATGCGGGGCGGCAACAACCACGCCCAGCCAGAACTGGAGGCGATGACGCCGCCGTCAGTACGATACGCCGTGAAATGCCAAAAGTGGGACGTAACGCTCCATGTCCCTGCGGCAGTGGCAAGAAATATAAGAAATGTCATGGAGCCTAAACTGATGGACTGTAATGACTTTTAAGAAAAGTGAACCAGATATTTCGACTCGCCGTGAGCTTTGCCCTTCGACGGCCTTAACCTTCGATGACGTTCTACTTGTGCCTCAGGAATCGAAAGTGTTGCCTAGTCAGGTAAACATCAGTACGAGGCTAACTCGAAAGATAAAGCTAGAGACTCCAATCGTAAGCGCCGCGATGGACACGGTAACGGAATCCAGCCTAGCGATCAGCATGGCCCAACATGGTGGGATGGGGATAATTCATAAGAATCTATCCATTGAAGAACAGGCGTCAGAGATTGACCGAGTCAAACGTTCAGAAAGTGGAATGATAGTTAATCCGATAACCCTATCACCGGAAAACCTGATCAACGAAGCCCTTCACCTGATGGGAAAATATCGAATCTCGGGCGTTCCTATTACAGAGGACGGAAGCAAAGAGGGCAAACTCGTTGGAATTTTGACAAACCGTGACCTTCGCTTCGAAAGCAACACACAACGATCGATCGCCGAGGTCATGACCCGGGAAAATCTAATTACCGTACCGGTCGGCACCACTCTTGACCAGGCCAAGGACATCCTGCATCTACACAAAGTGGAAAAGCTTCTCGTTGTTGACAAGAACCATATGCTTAGGGGGCTCATTACCGTTAAAGACATTCAAAAGGTCATTAAGTATCCAAGTGCTTGCAAGGATGACCTAGGACGACTACGCGTAGGAGCAGCTATCGGTATTGCGAAAAATACAATGGAACGGGCCGAGGCTCTTGCTGGTGCAAACGCTGACGTGTTAGTAATCGACACAGCTCATGGGCACTCCGCTGGTGTCATGGACATGATTAAACAAGTCCGAAATGCTTTTCCTGCAATCGACCTCATCGCCGGAAATGTTTCAACGGGTGAAGCAACCCAAGCTCTAATTGATCTTGGAGTCGATGCAGTGAAGGTGGGCATCGGATCGGGTTCAATATGCACTACGAGGATAATCGCCGGCGTCGGAGTGCCAATGATTACGTCTATTCAGGACTGCGCCAAGGTCGCTGAACAGCATGGAGTTCCGGTCATTGCAGATGGTGGTATCCGCTACTCAGGTGATATCACAAAAGCCATCGCGGCTGGAGCCAGCGTAGCAATGATTGGAGGCTTATTCGCTGGCACCGATGAAAGCCCCGGGGAGTTAATCTTGTATCAAGGAAGAAGTTTTAAGGAATATCGCGGCATGGGCTCTCTTGGTGCAATGCGGCGTGGCAGTCGCGATCGATATTTTCAAGACGAGTTTGAATTGGAAGGCACGGACGATGAAATTCAGAAACTAGTTCCCGAAGGAATCGAAGGCCGAGTGCCTCACAAAGGCAGCCTAGCCGGCCTCCTTCACCAGTTGGTTGGAGGACTTCGAGCCGGCATGGGGTACTCAGGATGCGAAACAGTGACCGATCTAAAAAACCGTGCACGGCTAGTTCAAATCACATCCGCTGGTGCCAGAGAGAGCCACGTCCACGACGTTGTCATCACTAAAGAGGCGCCTAACTACCGCTCGGAATAGACTAGGAACGTAGCGCCGTATCTTTAGCACCTTCGATGAGAATATCTCGTAGGTCCGCGCCTTGGTCAATAATCGTGACCTTGTGAGCACCAATTAAAGGCCGAACGAGTCGGTCAGCCCACTCAATAACAACAATCGAGCTGTCGGTAGCGAGCTCCTCCAACCCTAAGTCATCGATCTCAGCGCCAGAGAGCCGGTAGAGGTCTACGTGGTTCACGGTAACCCTGCCGCGATATTCCTGAATTAACGTAAAGGTTGGACTGCTTACCTCTAGTGGGTTTACACCTAGCGCCCCGGCTAATCCTCGAACGAACGCAGTCTTGCCAGAACCTAACTCACCGTAGAGCAAGACAGTCGCTCCAGGGATTAAACCTTCAGCAAAACTTGCACCAACTTGCTCCGTCTCAAACTCGGATTCTGTATGTCGCTTGACCATTTCAAAAAGCGCGCCAATAACGTCTACTCTTGGAGCTCACCACCCTGGTCAGCCATCAAGCCCAAGAATGCTGCCCCCAGATATTGCGTAATATCAACTGCGCTCATGGCAGCTTCACCCTCATCATCTTCTGCTAAATCACCAGCCAATCCGTGGAGATAAACGCCTACTTTACAGCCCGCTTCAGCATCAACAAGCTGCGCAGACCAAGCGGCGATCATGCCGGTTAACACGTCTCCGGAGCCGCCTGTAGCCATCCCTGGATTGCCTGTCAAGTTTATGAAGACATTGCTGTTTGGACACGCCACTATGGTTCGATGTCCTTTAAGTACTACGTAGACGGAACGGTCCACCGCCAAAGAACGCGCGGCTTCAATTCGATTCGCCTGGACATCCTCAACTGAGGTTCCTTGAAGCCGAGCCATCTCTCCAGGATGGGGCGTTACGATCACGTCGAGACCATTCTTACCGTGCAATAGATTTTCGTTAGACGCACACACGTTGAGGGCGTCCGCATCGAGCACTAAGGGCACTCTACTGCGTTCTAATAGCCCATCAATCAACTTCGCTACGGAAGGTCCCTGGCCTAGACCCGGACCAACGGCGATAATGTCCGCCGAGAGCTTAAGCACCTGCTCAAGTGCCGATGAATCTATACAGCCGTCAGATGTTTCATGGAGGCCTTCCGTTATGTATTCCGGAGCATAGCCGGCAACCACGGACTGGCAAGAGCGAGGGCTTGCCACAGTAACCAGACCCGCTCCACTCCTAACAGCCCCAATTCCTGCCAATCCAGCAGCGCCATACTTCCCCACCGAACCGGCAACCAGCAAAACGTGACCGAAGTCACCCTTATGAGACTCAGCATTTCTGGAGCCGATCAAGTCACGAACTCCTTTAGGCGTAATTATTCTTATTTGTGGACCAGTAAGGCCATCGATAACCTGTGATGGAATACCTATGTCACCAACAACTACATCACCAGCGTGCAGTTCTGCCGGCGGGAGTACCAGAGGCAGCTTCGGCGCACCCAGTGTTACGGTTAACGTCGCTTCAATAGCCTCACCTGGCACATCGTTCGAATCAGCCGATAAACCACTCGGAAGGTCAACAGAGACCACAGGAATTCCTAGTCCGTTAATATCGGCGGCCAAGGTTTGAAAAAGACCAACGAGCGGAGGTCGGATACCCGTGCCAAGAATTGCATCAATAATAATGTCGAATCCTGAGATTTCTGAGTAGTGCAATTCCCACGACTGTTCATCAGCGATTTCCACAACAGGCATCCCTAGCTGACCAAGAATCTCTAAATTACGTCGTGCATCGCCTTCTATCTCGGAAATCGCGCCAATCACGAACACCGCACTCTCCACACCTCGCTGCTTCAGGGTACGGGCGACAACGAAACCATCCCCACCATTACTGCCACGACCACAAAGCAACGCTACCCGTTGTTCAGTTAGATCAGAAAATTGACCCTCAACTGCGACTACAACCTGCCGGCCAGCATTTTCCATTAAGACCATTGAGGGCACACCGATTTCCTCAATCGTCAACCTGTCAGCCTCGCGCATCTGCGTGGTATTTAGAACTCGCATGGAAGAAAGATCAGCTCCTTCGAAAGAATAAGCTCAACCTAACCGACCTATTTGCACGAAGTGTAGCACAAGAGATACGCTGCCTAATTCATCGGATTGACCCGTTGGCAGGCTGGGGGACAAATGGCGGAACTGGTTAACGTGAATGGAACGATCGTCGAACGGGCAAAGGCATTCGTTTCGGTATTTGACCACGGATTTATGTTCGGAGAAGGAGTCTACGAAACTATCCGTACCTACAATCGCCAACCTTTCCTATTCGATCGACACATGTGTCGCTTACGCGCTTCTGCGAAGCAAATCAATCTCCCCTGCCCTTATACCGACGAAAGTGTGTTATCCAGAATAGTTGCAACGATGGAAGCCGCGGTAAAGAGCGGCGAGGCCTACATCCGCCTGCTGCTTACCCGCGGTGAAGGTGATATCACTTACGACCCGCGAGCATGCACAACCCCATCGCTGATGATTATCGTTAAGCCTCATCTCAGCATCCCTCCCAAGATTGAGGAAAATGGCGTGATGGTCTCTCTATCAACGGTCATGCGCAACCATCCGGACTCAGTAAATCCAGCTATTAAATCCAATAATCTTCTGAATAATGCGCTCGCGATGCAGCAGGCATTTAAGAATGGAGCTTACGAAGCATTGATGTGCAATTACAAGGGTGACCTCGTTGAATGCGCTCAGTCAAACTTCTTCATCGTACAAGATGGCATCGCCGTCACTCCACCCCCGCGGGACGGACTTCTTGAAGGGGTTACGCGAAACTTCATATTCGAGGTTGGAAGCGAGATCGGAGTTCAGGTCCATGAAGCTTCATTAAGGCGAGGGGACCTAAACTCCGCCACCGAGGCGTTCTTATCCAGCACAACGAGAGAAATAGTACCAATCGTGAAAATAGATCAACTCACAATAGGCACTGGCCAGCCTGGCCCCGTAACAATAGCTTTGCTTTTGGGTCTACGGAAGAAGGCTCAAGCTCTCACTCAGCCCTAGTGGCAATAACACACCTTAGTCCGAGTCCACCCACATCTCAATTGGAGGGCAACTGCAGATCAGATTACGATCGCCGTGTGAATTGTCAATTCTCCCAACACTGGGCCAAAATTTATTTGCCCTAACAAACGATTTCGGAAAAGCAGCCTTCTCGCGGGAATAAGAATGCGCCCAGGTATCACTTGCAACCATCACAGCGGTGTGAGGCGCATTCTTCAGCACGTTATCTTCTTGACCTGCAACTCCATCCACGATTTCTTGAATCTCCTTCCGAATTCCAATTAGCGCTTCACAAAAGCGATCAAGTTCTTCAAGTGGCTCGCTTTCAGTCGGCTCAACCATCATTGTCCCAGGCACCGGAAAGGATACTGTTGGAGCGTGAAAGCCATAATCAATCAGACGTTTTGCGACATCCTGTTCATCAATCCCGGCTGATTCACGAAAGGGTCGAAGGTCCAGAATGAGTTCATGAGCCACCCTGCCGTTTGGGAGAGAATACAAGACATCGTATTGTGTCTCGAGTCGCGCCTTGAGGTAGTTGGCGTTTAGAATCGCATAGCGACTCGCATCAGTTAACCCTTCCGCGCCCAGCATCCGAATATAGGCATAAGAAATTGCAAGAATACTCGCACTTCCCCAAGGAGCAGCGGTCACGGATGGAATGGAATCCTTTGATTTGTTCTGAATGAACGAATGTTGAGGCAGGTAGGGTGCCAAATGCTTCGCAACAGCTATTGGCCCCATTCCTGGTCCACCCCCACCGTGTGGGATAGCGAATGTCTTATGCAGATTAAGGTGACACACATCGGCACCGATTGCTGCTGGGCTCGTGAGCCCAACCTGTGCATTCATGTTTGCACCATCCATATAAACCTGGCCACCATGTTCGTGGACAATCTTGCAAATCTCTCGAATTTTCTGTTCAAACACTCCATAGGTCGAAGGATAGGTAATCATCAAGGCACAGAGCGAATCAGAATGTTTCATCGCCTTAGAGCGCAGATCCTCCATGTCCACATTTCCCTGAGAATCACAACCGACTACGACCACTCTCATGCCAGCCATTGCAGCCGAAGCGGGATTCGTTCCATGCGCGGATGAAGGGATTAAAACCACACTGCGGCCCTCTTCACCGCGCCTTCGATGGTAAGCGCGTACAACCATAAGCCCGGCGAACTCGCCCTGTGCTCCAGAGTTGGGCTGCAGTGAAACAGCATCGAGCCCTGTAATAACCCGAAGCGCCGATTCTAATTCAGAGAATATCTGCGTATATCCTTTTGCCTGCTCTATCGGCACAAAGGGGTGAACCCCGCCGATTGATTTCCAACTGACAGGAATCATCGATGCAGCAGCATTCAACTTCATAGTGCAGGAACCAAGCGGAATCATCGAGGTGTCAAGACCGATATCGCGGCGCTCTAGGCGTTTCAAGTAGCGCATCATCTCAGTTTCTGACTGATGTTTGTGAAATACAGGATGGGTCAAGAATGCGGTCCGGCGGGCGATCGCCTCAGAATATCTAGGCATACTTGCCAACTCAACCCTATTCCTACCAACCACTCCTTGGCCAACCGATTCACTGAAAACCGCTACGATGTCATCAACGTCGGCATCAGTAGTCGTTTCATCAAGGGCGATGCCAATATCATCATTTTCGAAGTATCGAAAGTTCAGTTTCGAATTCTGAGCTGCTAGAGCTATCCGATTTGCAATCTTAGGACCCGCCGAACTAATTCTGAGGGTGTCAAAAAACTCAACGTTCTGCTGCTCGCAACCTAAACTCTCGAGGGTAACAGCCAGTCTGTGAGCTAAAGAATGCACTCTTCGTGCAATCTCAATCAGGCCATCTGGACCGTGGTAAACCGCATAAAAGCCAGCAATGTTGGCTAGCAGGGCCTGAGCCGTACAGATATTCGACGTTGCCTTCTCTCGTCGGATGTGTTGCTCGCGAGTTTGGAGGGCCATGCGATAAGCCAGCCCTCCATTCCGATCTACCGAGACACCGATGACTCGACCCGGCATCTGCCGAACGTATTTCTCCCTCGTTGCGAGAAACGCGGCATGGGGCCCTCCGTAACCCTGTGGGACTCCATACCGTTGCGAATTTCCAATGACCACATCGGCGCCCATCTCACCAGGTGGTCTCAATAGGGTTAGAGCTAAAAGGTCGCTCGCCACAGCAACCTTAGCCCCAGCCGCATGAGCCCGGTCGATGACAACATCTAGGCTCATCACAGCCCCGGAATTATCCGGGTACTGTAAGAGTAAGCCGAACACATCCTCGGATATGTCAATCGCTTCAACGTCGACGATTTCAATTTCAATTCCGATCGGTTCTGCCCTGCCACTGATCACGTCTATGGTCTGCGGATAGCAATTCCTTGAGACCAAAAAACGGTTGGCCTGTCGAGTATTCATTCTATGAAGCATGGCCATGGCTTCTGCTCCAGCCGTAGCCTCATCAAGGAGGGAGGCATTTGCAACCTCCATGCCAGTTAGATCGGTTGCCATCGTCTGAAAGTTAAGCAAGGCCTCGAGACGCCCCTGCGCAATTTCAGCCTGGTAGGGAGTATAGGGTGTGTACCAGGAAGGATTCTCAAGTACATTCCGTAGGATAACCGCCGGTGTGACGCATCCGTAATAACCCGTTCCGAGAAACGATCGAAAGTTCTGATTAGTCGCCGCAATCGCTTGAAGACGCGTTAGACATTGGTGTTCATCCTCAGCTTCGGGAAGATCCATTGATTCCGACAGACGAATGCCTGACGGTATCGCTTCGTCGATCAGCCCATCAAGCGAATTCGCGTGAACAGTTGCTAACATCCGATCGAGGTCAACTGATCTCGGACCTATGTGCCGTCGTGCAAATCTACCTGCAGCGTCAATGTGCATAGAAGGATTGCTGACAAATTATTCGATGGACGAACGGTAACTAGCGGCATCGAGAAGGGAATCGACCTGTGATGGATCATCGAGGCTTAGGCAAATCATCCAGGTTTCGTGAGGTGTCGAATTCACCAGTTCTGGATGATCATTAAGGTCAGCATTGACAGCTGTAACCTTGCCAGTTACCGGACAGAACAACTCCGAGACAGCTTTTACCGATTCAATGGTTCCAAAAATCTCACCTTGCTTTAACTGGCGACCAACCTCCGGTAATTCGACGTAGACAACATCACCAAGTTGATCCTGAGCGTAATGCGTTATCCCGACTTTCACCCCACCATCGGTTATAACGATCCACTCGTGATCCTTGCTGTACCTGCGATCATCAGGATACATATCGCTCAACTCCTCTGGCGCTTATAGAACGGCATGGCCATAACACGAGCCCGAGCATTCCGACCTCGAATCTCAACGTCAAATTCAGTGCCTGGCTTTCTGTGCTCAACCGGTAAATAAGCCATACCAATAGACTTCCCTAAAAATGGTGTCTGTGTCCCACTGGTAACAGAGCCAACCTGCTTCCCGGAAAGCAATGCCGGATACCCAGCACGCGCGATTCCACGCTCAACCATCTCGAAGCCAACAAGTTTTCGCTTAACTCCGTCGGCTTTCTGCCTCCGCAGCACATCGTGCCCAATGAAGTCCCTCTTTTCCCACCCGACGGTCCAACCCAAGCCGGCTTCTAAAACCGTAGTACTTTCGTCCATGTCGTTACCATAAAGCCGCATCGACGCCTCAAGACGAAGAGTGTCGCGTGCTCCGAGACCAGCAGGCAACAAGCCAACCGATTTTCCACTGTCAATTATGGCTTGCCACACACTATCCGCTGATTGAGGCGAGAGATATATCTCAACGCCGTCCTCCCCGGTATACCCTGTCCGCGAAATTGTCGCTCGCTGTCCAGCCACTTCGCCAGTCGAAAAGTGGTAATACCGTAACTCGGCCAAGTCCACGCCCGTTAGGTCCTGCACCACCTCCACAGCTGCCGGCCCCTGGGTCGCAAGGAGCGCATTTCGCGCACTCGCGTTAACAACTATCACGTCCCCCAGCGATTTAACCTGCTGGCTGATCCAAGCATGGTCCTTAGCGATGTTCGAAGCATTAACAACCAGCATGAAATGATCGGACGATAGCCGATAAACCAAGACGTCATCTACGACGGTGCCTTTCGGTGTCGTGAGGGCGGAATACTGTACCTGCCCAATCTCCAGCCTGGACGCATCATTGCAACTAATTTGCTGGACCGCTGCCAGAGCATCCACTCCCGCGATCTCAATTTCCCCCATGTGGCTCACATCAAACAAGCCTGCTGCCAATCGCACGGCCATGTGTTCCTTCGTAAGGCCGCTAAACTCAATCGGCATCTCCCATCCACCAAACGGAGCCATCCGCGCCCCTGAGGCCTTGTGACGACCATATAACGCAGTCTTCTTCAACACCTTCGAGGTATCACTCATAGAAATAATGTTAGGACGATAACCAACTCTGGACCGGTCAAGCCCTAGGCCGCGCCGCCAGAGCAGTCACCAATTAGACCAGCATTACCCGCCAAATCGATTAACAGTACTATGCACTTTGAGAGTGGTCAACCAGTTGGGCCCGAAAAGACCACGGTGCTTCAGTCAGCCCTCAGCATAAGAGAATCACTAGACCTTGATTCAATCTCACGATCACACCGAATACCTACGCATCACTCAAATTTAGATTCCGAAGAATCGCACTGACTGAGTGCGCCCTGTTGAGACAGTAGAGATGAAGGCCTGGTACACCCTCACGTACCAGCTCCTCGCACTGCTCCGTAGCCTGTTCAATTCCAAACGCCCTTGCACCATCGTCATCACCGGCTAACGTTTCAAGTTTCGCCTGCACCTTGTCTGGCACTCTTGCCCCGCAGAGCTTTGTGAATCGAGCGATCTGCTTTGCTGACAAAATAGGAAGCACTCCAGGACAAATGGGAACCGTCACACCAAGCTTTTGCTCCATGTGATCTCTAAACCTGAAGAAGTCGGCATTGTCGAAGAATAGCTGGGTCAAAATAAAATCTGCCCCGCTCTCGACTTTCTGCTTCAGGTAACCCCAGTCCACTAGTTTTCCCTGCCGACACGCTATGTGCCCCTCAGGGAACCCTGCTGTGCCGACACAAAATGTTCCTGCACGCTGGATGAACTGAATCAGCTGATACGAATACTCAAAGCCATTCTCGGGTTTGATGAACGTTTCTTGGCCCACCGGCGGATCGCCACGTAACGCTAGGATATTTCTGATACCGAGGGACTTTGCCTCTTTAAGAATTCCAGCGATGTCGCTCTCCGTATGCCCGACACAAGTTAAATGAGCCATCGCTGTCAGTCCGTAACGCCGCTGAATTAAATCCACCAGGGTTAGCGTCTTAGTCCTCGTGCCACCTCCGGCACCGTAAGTCACTGAAACATAGTCAGGCTTCAGCATAATTAGCTCCGGTAGCGTGTTCTCTACCAATTTCCGATCACCCTCAACGGTCTTGGGCGTAAAGAGTTCGAAGGAAATCACCGGACGCTCGCTCAGCCGTCGACCCAAATATAGGTCCCGAACCAACTGAGCAGGAAAATCACCGGACCGCGTCATCAGGACAGTCTATAGAACCTATAAAAAATTCGCACCTAAACGCTATCTTCGGAATGTGATCGACCCTATTGAGCCCTCGAGCCAAAAGTGCCACCCATGTATTGAAGCGTTCTTCATCCTGAAAAGATCACCGATGAGTACCTAGTTTAGGTCGAAGAACCAGCGCCGCAATTGTTCCGCTGGCTAAGAACATGTAGACAGGATAGACAGCAATGGCGAAGGACCACGTCTCAATAGCAAAAAGATTTAGAGTGTTTCCAGAAATGAACAGGATCCAAGCTACCCGATCTTCGCTCTCAGGTGCGTGATAAGCCTTGCGAATGGTCGGCATTGCCCCGGCGAAATCAACAGACAAACCCATGACTACCGTGATGATTGGAGAATGAAACACCCACCAAACCAATAAACCTAAGGTGGCCCCAAGTAAGCAAGAGCGGTCAAACGAACTCCAGCCTCCTTCTCCATAACGGAGCGCCAAAACTGCAGTTAAGAGTGACCCCACAAAATAGCCAACAGCCACCCAAACCGTACTCTCAGCCCCAGACGCGTAGTAACTCGCAAGTAGAATTAGTCCATTAGTCGTCCATATCCACCAAGTGGCTCGATTGGGCTTCGTTGCACCCTTTATGATTGCAATTATGTACGGCACAAAAGCCGCAAGAGAAAGCAGGCCGGCAAGGAGTCCAACGTTTAGAGTAGATGTGGACATGGTTAATCTTGAGCCCTCCAGTGCGCCACGCTAAGTATCTATTGATAATCGTCTCGAACCGGACTCCAAACGTCGAACGCTCGACACAAGGTTAGAGCGCGCCCTTTATGAACCGTGTTGGAAGGAATCACAGCAACCGAGCCCTCTACCATTTGATGAGGCTGACCGTCGATCACCATCTCAAACTCACCACTGAGTATCGTTGTAATCTGTTCCTGTGAGTGCGAGTGCTCAGGCAACACTGCTCCCTCAGCGATGTCCCACCGAACGATCGTCATTCGATCGGTATGAACAAAGCGACCCTTGAAGCCCGGTATCTGCTCTTTTTCCACCAACTCGTCAAACATATTCACAGTCATTGATTACCCCTTTCTCTCTACTCAATATCCCGCCAAAGTGAGCACTATACAGCGACCACCGACCCAGCGCGGTCCGAACAGTGGTACGTGTAATACAATGCAGAGAATTACCGCCGTGGACCCTGTTCCGCGTGCGATGAAACGAGCGTGGCTTTATACCCGGAACCCATCTTGGAAATTTCGGAGTCTGTCGTGCCGGGAGGTGCCAATATGCAGCACTGTACGTGGAGGAAGCACTAATTTACTAGAATATTGGCCGGGCGTTAAAACGCCCGGCCTCCTCCGTTTCACCAGATTTTACCTTCGAACGGCTAAATCTCGATCAGGTGAAAAAGAGTTTCACTCAAACACCCATCGTTCGCTACATACTCCTTCAGCTCCCTGGTGCAGGATTAGTATTGGGGTTCCTGTGGTGGTTGCACGCCTCAGCGAGTTTGGCGCTATGGATCGCCGTCGCCATTTTCCTCTTATGGATTGGAAAAGACGTTGCCCTCTATCCAGTAGTTCGACGGGCATACGAATCTACCCCGCCTCCTCTCGAACGATTAATTGGTCTTCAGGCACACGTTATTCATGGCTTCGATCGCTCAGGATTGGTGCGCTTGGGGTCTGAATTGTGGCAGGCTGAACTCTTGGAAAAAAGTAGACCAGTCAGCGCCAACGATGTCGTTATTGTAGAGTCCACACGAGGTCTAACCCTAATGGTCTATCGTCAAGCTGATGAACTTTGACGGTACCACTCTACTGTGAGACGCAACCCATCCTCGAAGTTTACGGATGGTTGATATCCCAGCAGTTCCTTCGCTTTCGTGCAATCCGCTAGCGAATCCCGTACATCTCCGGGTCTGGACGATTCGTATATTGGTTCAATTTCCACGTTAATGATTGCACAGAGTTTCTGAAATAACTGATTGAGAGACACGCGGTCGCCAGTAGCCACATTGATTACTTCGCCACTCGCACGAGGTGCAGTGCATGCTGCGAGTACGGCCATCGCGACATTATCGATATAGGTAAAGTCCCGCGTCTGTTCTCCATCACCGTAGACTACCGGGGAATCACCCTGGAGAAGTGCTGTAATAAACCGAGCGATTACCCCTGAATACTGAGAATTCGGGTCTTGTCGAGGCCCAAACACATTGAAATATCGAATCGACACTGTCTCAAGACCGTAGAGTTGGGTAAACAGGCGAGAATATTCCTCGCCAACAAGCTTCTGGAGCGCATAGGGAGACCGCGGTGCTGGCTGCATAGTCTCTACCTTTGGTAACGTGGGTGCGTCCCCGTATGCCGAAGAGGAAGCTGCGTAGATAACCCGACGAACACCTGCCTCGCGAGCCGCTAAAAGCAGGTGAAGCGTGGCATCAACGTTGGCCCTGTGAGAGACCCATGGGTCCGTGACCGAGCGAGGAACAGAAGGGATCGCTGCCTGGTGCAGTACGTAGTCCACGCCCACAACAGCTTGACGTGCAATCTCAGGATTAGCCAAATCACCTTCAAGCAACTCAACGTTAGACAGTCCTAGCAAGTTCTCTCGATTACCCGTTACGAAGTTATCGACCACGCGTACAGCCGCACCACGGAGCACAAGATGCTCAACAAGGTGCGACCCGATGAATCCAGCGCCGCCAGTAACGAGATAAGTTTCGGAAGCCAAGGTTTAAAAGTCTAAAAGAGAAAAGGTCCGCCGCAGACGTGCAGTAAGCCGAATTCTGTGTCTCCAAGCCACCACCTAACAGCGATGGTACGGAGATAACGACCATTCCTCTAGCCCCACCATTACTGGTAAAGTCAAGCAACCTACCCGAAGGCTTCAGACGGGCAGTCCTCAAACGCCTTCCTATTTGGCCTTGCTCCGTGCGGGGTTTAGCCTGCCACCCGCCTTACGGCGGATGCGGTGCGCTCTTACCGCACCATTTCACCCTTACCCCAACGAGCACTCCTGAGAACGCTCGAATTGCGGCGGTATATTTTCTGTGCCACTTTCCTTCAGGTCACCCTGACCGGGAGTTACCCGGCGCACTGCCCTACGGAGTTCGGACTTTCCTCCCCGCCAACACGATTTCTCGTACCTGCGCGGCGGTCGTCTAGCGGTCTGCGACGGATTGTCAAAGAGCTCACTAACTAATTCGACGATTCCAACTTCAATCCTGCCACCCAGCTTCGTCTAGCAGCTAACAAACGAAGGGCGGCCGACAGTCGGAAACGTCAAACCATTCATCAAATAACCACTAACATTATGGGCACCCGCCAACCTAGCGTCAACCTTCTCAAGCAATCTCTGACCACAAATTCGGCACCAACCTGCAGGTCCTCATCCAAACTATTCAACCAGCAGGGTCCGGAACGCTTCTTCGTCGAGGATTGATGTTCCGCGCTCACGAGCCCTATCAACATTTCCGCCCGGCTCTTTCCCGACAATCAGAAAGGATGTCTTCCTGCTCACAGACGTAGTAACTTTTCCACCGAATTTCTGAATTGCTGACTTCGCTTCCCCGCGAGTCATCCCACTTAAGACTCCAGTAAGCACGAAGGTAAGGCCAGAGAATTTCTGACTCGCAATGGACTCTCCAATCTTCGCTTTACAGGTGAGGCCGGCGACTTCAAGACTCTCTATCAGCAAGCGATTATCCCGGTCCTGAAAAAATCTCTGCACCGACTGAGCTACGACCGGTCCAATCTCAGGAACCGCCTCTAGCTGTTCAATTGAAGACTTCATCACAGCATCTATCGAGCGGAAGGACCTGGCAAGCAACTGGGCCACACCTTCACCAACGTGCCTAATCCCTAGGCCATGAATAAGTCGCCAGAGCTCAACGGACTTGCTTTTCTGTAATTCATTCAGAAGTTTTGATGCCGACTTTTTCCCCACCCTATCAAGTGCTTCAAGCGCGCCAGCGTTAAGATTGTATAAATCCGCGACACTTTGAACCATGTCTGCCTCAATCAATTGCGCAACGAGAGACTCACCCAAGCCCTCTATATTCATCGCCTGGCGGGACGCAAAATGCAGTACACGCCTGGAGAGCATTGCCGGGCAAGAGGCATTGACGCACCTCCATACCACTTCATCATCTGCCCGATCGAGACTGCCATTACACTCTGGACAGCGACTCGGCATCTTGTACGGTTTAGGGGCAGCTGCACCTTTTACCCTTCGACTGATGACGGCTTTAACGACCTTTGGTATGACATCTCCGCCCTTTTCTATCACCACGATATCGCCCACGCGTAAGTCCTTACGGGCAATATCTTGATCGTTATGTAGCGTTGCTCTCGAAACCGTCGAACCGGCCAATCTAACTGGCTCGAAAAATGCAAAAGGAGTCACCGCACCTGTGCGCCCCACATTCACGTCGATACTGATCAATCGAGTGGTCGCCTGCTCCGGCGGGAATTTAAAGGCAACCGCCCAACGGGGAAACTTTGCCGTGGACCCAATCTGAAGCCGTTCTGCAAGAGAATCGACCTTGATCACAACTCCATCAATATCGAAACCTACGGTATAGCGGTTTTCCGACCAATACCGGCAGAAATCAAGCACGGCCTGAATGTCAGAACAGTGCCGCCAATTGGGCTCAACCGGTAAGCCCCAACTCTTTAACGCTTCCAGCTTCACATGATGGGTGCCACTTAAGACTCTCTCTGGACCTAGCACCTCACCGATATCGTAGATATAAGCACCTAGTCCCCGAGAGGCGACCAGGCTCGGGTCTAACGTTCGCATCGACCCAGCAGCTGCGTTTCTCGGATTCTGAAACGGAGATTCCCCAGAGGCCTCTCTTTCAGCATTAACTCGATTAAACGCAGCTCTTGGTAAATATATTTCTCCCCTCAACTCAATTTTCCTAGGAAAATCTCCGGCAAGACCCAGCGGCAAAGCTCGAATGGCACGAACATTCGAGGTCACGTCATCACCACTGACGCCATCGCCGCGGGTGACACCTCGATAAAGCAATCCATCTTCGTATGTGAGAGCAATGCTAAGTCCATCGATTTTCAGCTCAGCAACAAAAGACAGCTCCTTATCCTGGCCGAGCTCCTTTCGTAACCTCTCATCAAAATCGATAACTTCGTCTTCGCTGTAGGCATTCTCCAAGCTGAGCAGAGGTATAGCGTGCGGAACGGTCTTGAAGCCGTCAACTGGTTCACCGGCCACGCGCTGCGTTGGGGAATCAGGCGTCACGAGCGAAGGATGCTCTCGCTCAAGTGCCTCAAGTTGCTTCAGGAGATAATCAAATTCCGTATCGGAAATCTCGGGATCATGCAGAACATAATAACGCTCCTCGTGATGACGAATTGAGGCGCGAAGCCCGTCAAGTGTTATTGCCGCGCTCTTCGACACGATAAGGGAAGAACTCCTCAGTGTTCCCGAGCAAGCACGTAGTCCGGTAAGGCCATAAGCGCCTCACGCTCTGGCGACGGTGGAAATGCATTGAGGTTGCGCTGCGCCGCTTCAGCAGACTCCCGCGCCTTCTGATAGGCACTATCAATCACCCGATGTTGCGAAATAAGAAGTGAGAGCTCCTGCCATTCAGTTGGAGTCGCTGCTCCTGTTTCAACAATATGTCGCACCAGATCACTAGCACCCTTGCCATCCCTTTGAAGCAAATAGATTACTGGGAGGGTAACCTTGCCTTCTCGCAAGTCACTACCGATCGGCTTACCAAGCTCTGATTCGGTTGCGGTGTAATCCATTAGGTCATCAATAACTTGGAAGGCCACGCCCAGATTGAATCCGTACTCTCGGAGCGCCGCAGCCTGCTCCTCAGGCACCTGGCCAAGACGACCACCGATTTCAGCACAGCCACCAAACAGATAAGCCGTCTTTCGTCGAATAATATCGAAATGTTGTTCCTCGCTGATATCAACATCTCCGTTCTTGGTCAGTTGATACAACTCCCCTTCGATCATTCGCAGGGTAACCTCGCACAGCAACCTCACAACATCAAGCGAGTCGTGGCTCAGCGCCATACCCATTGATTTAATATAAAGGTAATCACCTAAGAGAACGGTTTTCTCATTGCCCCATCGTAGATGCACAGCCTCTTGGCCTCGCCTCACCTGGGAATCATCAACGATGTCATCATGGACCAACGTGGCTGTGTGAATGAATTCAACGACCGAGGCGAATAGGACCGCCTGATCGCCACGATAGGCCGCTAGGCGCGAAGCCATCAAAAGCAGAGCCGGTCGGATCCGCTTCCCGCCACTTCGTTGAATATATTTGCCAATTTGCGGGATCAATTCGACCCGCGATTCAACCTGGCGAGCGTATTCCCGCTCAACCGCTTGAAGGTCAGCGTGAATCGGTTGAAAAATCTGTGCGAGGTCAATCAGCGATTCAGTATTGGGCACACCAGAACTCGAGCGAAAGCACTTAAATGTCCAGCTCGAACATCACCAAAAAAGGATCACACCATACTCACGCGAAGAGTGTCAATGAGACAAAAGCTCCCCTTCTGGGTATGAAGGCAACTACACCCTGAACAGAGCACTGAAGTTCCGCTGGACCGCCGCCGCAATCAAACCCGGGTCGACCCTTCGGGCTCCCGCTACCACCTCAACGACTCTCTGTACCCAGGCAGGCTCATTCCGATGCCCTCGATGAGGAACAGGCGCTAAGTACGGTGAATCCGTCTCGACCAACAATCGGTCCTCTGGAATCCAACCAGCAATGTCCCTAAGCGCCTCAGCACGGGAGAACGTAACAATTCCTGAAAATGAAATATGGAGGCCGAGTGCCAGGGCTTGCTCTGCCGCCTTAGCGTCGCCTGTAAAGCAATGGAACACTCCGGCGACCTCATCGCCAGCCTCTCGAAGAATGGCCCAGGTGTCAGCCTCAGCTTCCCGGCTGTGAATAACCAGCGGCAACCTAAATTCTCGAGCCAACGCGACCTGACTAGCAAACACCTTTCGCTGAAGCTCAATGGGCGCGAAATCGTAATGGTAATCCAACCCGATTTCACCAATCGCTCGGACATCGTTCTGCTGTTCGACAATTCCGCGTACATGTGCTGCCAAGTCATCCTCTCGGCCAGCCCAGGTGCTCGCCTGATGCGGATGGATTCCGCAGGCAAAGCTCACTGAGGGCCATAAATCGCGTAAAACCTCTGCCCTAGCCTCTTCGTCAGCATCACCGGCAGCCAGAATGCACAATGCGGTCTCAACTCCAGCCTGTTGAGCCCGAGTGACCACCTCCGGTAAATCATCGCGAAAGGCTTCGTCTGCTAAATGACAGTGAGAGTCGAGCATAACGAACACTAATTACCGTACCCGAGTGCCAGGGAGCGGTGCTGGCTCATCAAAACTGATAAGCCAAGGCCTGTCGCCCTCAAGGTTTGCCGCAAGAATCATTCCATTCGATTCGACACCCATCAATTTCGCAGCCTTAAGATTGGCTACAACCACGACGGTCCGCCCAACCAACTCAGAGGGCTCGTATACCTCTGCGATCCCAGCAACAATCGTCCGCTGCTCTGATCCTAAGTCCACTTCAATCTTGATCAGCTTCCTCGATTTCTCAATCTTTTCAGCCGCAAGGACCTTCGCAACACGTAAGTCGACACCCATGAACGTATCAATAGTGATCCGAGAGTCATCCTCAGCAGCTGGTAGTTTCTCCTCATCTGGCTTTGGCTCTTGATTATTCATCAACCTGCACCCTTCCTATGTCAAAGGATTTCAGACTCAAACATCATCCTCTCGTCGATCGAGGCCACAACGCGGGGCCTCTAACGAGTGTCCGCTCTATCTGTGTTGACCATCTCGTTGCCTGATCGAATCGACGCTCTCCAGTAACCGCTGGGTCTCCCATACGCTCAAGGATAATTTCAGCCGACATAGGCATCACAGGCAATAAAAGAACGGCGGCAATACGTACAGCCTCGACTAACTCACTCAAGACTTGATGTAGTCGATCCGACTTCGATGAATCTCTTGCGAGAACCCACGGTTCGGTCTCAGCGATGAACTCATTGGCCGCATCAATAAGTGTGTAGGCTGCAAACGCCGCCTCGTGTAGCGCCAGACGTTCCATTGCCTCAGAATACTTTCGCACGGCTACTTCGGCCACTTCTGCAAGTCGTCCCGATTCAGAAGTCACGGGACCAAGGCGACCGTTCCTGTATTTCTCGGCCATTGCTACCACCCGACTTACCAAGTTGCCAAGATTGTTAGCTAGGTCAACGTTGTATCGCTCCTCAAATCGCTCATAAGAAAAATCTCCGTCTTGTCCGAAAGGAATTTCTTTCACGAGATAAAGCCGGAGCGCATCAACGCCGAGACGCTGCACCGCCTCAAGTGGGTCAATGGTCGTCCCGAGTGATTTGCTCATCCGCTCTCCGCGATGATGAATCCAGCCATGACCAAACACCTGGAGAGGCAACACCAACCCAGCACTCATTAGCATAGCTGGCCAAAACACACTATGAAATCGGGTTATGTCCTTACCCACGATATGCAGGTCAGCAGGCCACCACTTGTCACACAGCTCTGCATTACTCCCATAGCCAACCGCCGACGCATAATTAATGAGCGCATCAAACCAAACGTAAACCACGCTGTCTGGATGATCCGGCATGGCAATACCCCAAGCCTGGCCGGTGCGACTAACCGAAATGTCTTCGAGTCCACTTTCGAGAAGTCGCAGGATCTCATTTCTGCGCATTTCAGGTTGAAGAAAATTCGGATGCTTCTGGAAGTGGGTCAGGAGTGCATCTCGATATTTAGATAAACGAAAGAAATAATTCTTCTCCCGTAGCCATTTAGGCTTAATACGATGCAGCGGACAGTCACCATCCACTAAATCCTTCTCCTGCTTGAAGGCTTCACACGATACGCAGTACCAGCCTTCATAGAATCCTTCATAGAGGTCGCCGCTCTCCTTGATCCGTTGAAGCATTCTTGTTACACCGCTCTTATGCCGCTGCTCTGTCGTACGAATAAAATCATCGAACGACACCTGAAGGGCACTCCAAACGGCCCTAAACTCTTCTTCCATCTGATTGCAATAGGCGATTGGCTCCAGACCAAGTTCTTGCGCTCTCCGATGCACATTTTGCGAGTGCTCGTCATTGCCCATAAGAAAATGGGTGTTAACTCCACTCAGACGCTGGTATCGAGCAATCACATCTGCGGTCACCTTTTCGTAGGCCGTACCAAGATGTGGCCGACTATTCACATAGTCAATTGCCGTTGTCAGATAGAACTGAGGCATGGAATTAACCGAAACTAATCGCCTGAAGCCCTCTCGAGGTATGCCTTGTGCGCAAGCGCTTGCACCTCTTTCACTGGAATGTCGCAATTTGTCGCCAATCGGACACAATCCTCGAATTCTGGTGCAACGTTGATGATTCGCCCACCGCGCTGAGCAACCTTCACTCGCACAGGCCCAACTAGAGTGTCAACTGTTGTCGTGGAACGGTCTAGACACTCTCGAGTCATCTCAGAGAAGCGCAGACCAATCGACGTGCTTTCACGAAATATAATTTCGCTCAAAACCTCTCGGCGATTTGGAGACGCGATGACCGTGACCAGTGTTCCAGGTCGATTCTTCTTCATCTGCACTGGAACATAAAACACGTCAAGGGCCCCTCCATCATACAAACGATCCATCAATACGCCGAATAACTCTGGATTCATGTCATCAATTTCGCATTCCATGACCAAGACTCTTTGCAATGATGTGTCAGCCGTTGAATCACCGATCATTAAGCGTAAAACGTTCGGAGACCCTTTCTGATCACGCTCTCCGGCACCGTAGCCAATCTGTTTCACGCACATATCTGGTAATGGACCATACGATGACGCGAACTCCGTGACGAGTAAGGCCCCCGTCGGTGTAACTAATTCCCCCTGTACTCCACTCGAATAAATCGGAGCATTCTCTAATAACTGTGCCGTCGCCGGTGCCGGCACCGGAAATTCTCCATGCGCACAACTGATCGTTCCCGATCCCACATTTAGCGGTGACGCCACAATCATTTCAGCATTAAGCCATTCAAGGCCATGCACCGCCCCAACAATGTCAATAATCGAATCGAGCGCGCCAACCTCGTGAAGGTGCACTTCCTCCACTGGCATCTGATGAATTGAAGCCTCGACCTCGGCGAGACGCTGAAACAGGTGGACTGCCCGACCCTTCGCTTCGTCTGAAATTCCAGAAGAGTGAATTAGACGGTGAATCTCCTTTAGGCTGTGATGGGAGTCGGAACGACCGTGGCTAGTATCGTGATGATGATCATGAGTCAAGTCTGAATTACTTGGCTTTACTGACTGAATGTTGCCAGTCTCATGGAGCCTAAATTTGGTTGCGGCAATTCCGGCTCGGTCGACGCGCTCGGCCTCAATCGACCAGCCGTCCTTACCTAGTGCGAGGCTTCCAAGGGCGGTCCGTAAGTTATCGATCGGCAGTCCCACATCCAACAGAGCGCCGAGAAACATGTCCCCGGAAGCGCCCGAGAAGCAATCGAGATACACGATCTTTCCCATATTGAAACTCGCGAATCATGGACCAAGCCACGATCCACCAAAGCTCACTATAGCGCCGCCCCGGCCCTTAAGCCGAGTACCCGAAGACCTACTCGCTCGTTCCTGAGAGGACGCCACGCTCAACCATTCCCATCATCGTACTACACGCCAAGAGGATGGTCAGACTTCTAGGCTTGACAAAAAATAGCCAAATATCCCTTAGCGTGTTACTAGGGTCCTTGCCCAAGCCATTGGCCGGACCATACCAGTTCAGCCCAACCGGTTAGCGTGAGTCCGTCCTCATTCCAAACAACTCGCTGAGTACCACCGGGAGCTTCTATCTCTAAATCACGACCAGCGCCCCCAAAAGTTGCTGCAGCGACCGTAGCTGCACACGCCCCCGTTCCAGATGCCAGGGTGGGACCGACGCCTCGTTCCCAAATCAAAATCCTTACCTGGTTCGGCGATAGAACCTCCGCCAGTTCAACATTGGTGCCTTCTGGAAACATGTCGTGCAACGATAATGACGCGCCTAGTTTCAAAAACTTACTCCGTTCAGGAAGTTGCATAAGAACAACGCACTGCGGATTACCAACATTGAGCACCACGACTTCGTGAAGTTCGCCCGCAACATACAGACGCTCCTGTCGCACATCCTTGGGAGGTCCCATTTCCGCTTCAAACACCAAGCGACCGTCAACCACCTCTTGAAGCGTAACCGCTTTCGGTCCCGCATCTGTATCGATAACCATCTTCCTTCCAACCTCTGGCGAGGGGACCCAGTCACCTCCTGCTAGACCACCACAGGCGACCAAGGCTGCTAGACACCTTAAGCCGTTTCCCGACACCTCCGAATCACTACCGTCTGCATTCAGGAGAACCATCTGTGCACCGGCTATTGTCGGAGCGTAGAAGATAATGCCGTCGGCGCCAACACCGCTGTGTCTATCGCACAGCAACTTCGCCCATGCTCTCCGAACTCCTTTGTCAACAGAAGAACCTAAGGTCAAAAGAAAATCGTTGCCGTAAGCATGCCCCTTAAATAAGTCAAGTGTCATTTACTGTCCTTGGGAAAGGATAGAGACTCTGATCTAACCTGGAATGGTCTGCTGGTGCTCCCTAGGGCTCCAGCGAATATAGGTTAGTGCCGCGGCATCGTACAGCACGTGCGCCACAGTAGGTGCGAACCAGCCACCCGTTGCCTGAGCGAGTATGCCCAGGCCGCCTCCACATATTGCCGCCCATACGCCAAAGGCTATCTGGCGGCCACCGCCTATGTGTAATACACCGAACAGTAAGCTGGCTGGAATCAAACCAAGCTCTGGCTGCAAGACGCCTCGAAACAACAACTCCTCACCCAATCCTGCAGCTAAGCTAATACCTGCAATCTCTATAACACCGACACGTGCAAACAGTGGGCAAAACACCTCTCGGTGAATTTGCCTAAGGCTACAAACACCACGAACTTCTGGCGCCAACCGGAGAAGGTAGTAGTTGAGTAAGCTGAATCCGGCCGCGGTCAGAATACCGAAACCTAAGGCAGCACCGATACTTATAGTGCTAAACACCAAAGGCAAATCAGCAATCCACGTCCACGAACAAGCAACCAGTACAAGCACTCCTTCGCCACACAAGGCCAGCACTAGGAGTCTCTTTGCGGGCATACAGGAACTTCTCAAAATTGCTTTGCACTGTCCAAAAGAAGAGTTACCGGACCGTTATTCACTAAACTGACATCCATCATTGCGCCAAATTCACCAGTAGCGACCTTAACACCAGCGTCACGGATGCCCTCAATCACGGAATCATAGAGTGGTCGAGCGCTTTCTGGCGGCGCAGCTTCGTCGAACGAGGGCCGCCGGCCCTTCCGAACATCTCCATAAAGAGTGAACTGCGACACCACCATCACAGCACCATCGACCTCATCAACCGACAGGTCCATCTTTCCGTCACTGTTTTGAAATATACGAAGACCGAGAAATTTTCTAACAACATAGTCCACGTCATCCTGGTCGTCCGAACAAGCTGCTCCAAGAAGCACCAGCAAGCCTAGACCAATCTCTCCGATGATCAGGCCGTCCACCGCGACCCGCGCAGAAGTCACCCGCTGCACGACTGCTCGCACGTAAACCTCCAAAGGCGCTGACTGCTGGGCATGGCTACCGTCAATAGAGCATTACCTTCACGAACACTTCGACATTAATCAAACCTATGAAACAACTAGGCGGGCCACCACCTCTTCCCAGTTAAGTGCCTTGGCAACATCGTAACCGGCCGAACCGTACCGCTCCGCAAGATTCCTATCATCCATCAGGGTTCGGATACCAACCGCCAACGCCGCCGCCGTTGGAGAACACACGAGTCCGTTCACACCATGCTCAACCAACTCAGCTGGACCGCCGCTGTCGAAACAGGTAATTATTGCTTTCCTGGAGGCGAACGCCTCAACAGTAACGAATCCATAATCCTCTGCTAGGGGTGGAAAGCAGACCGCGCGACAACGTGATAAGTGGCCAAGTAATTCCGTCTCAGAAAGCCGCCCAAGAAGTTTCACGCGATCGGTCATGTGTAATTGCTCGATCCGCATTTGCAGTGCGTCTCGCTCTTCACCATCGCCGGCAATTAGACAGCGTACTCCTGCTGTCTCAGGCTGATTCAAGGACTCAAGAATTAATCCAATCCGCTTTAGCGGCGTAAGTCGTGACACTACGAATAGATAGTTCTCATAACCATCAGAGCGATACTGCCGCTGAGGAGGTGGTGGATACAATACCTTGGACGACACTCCTCCCCACTTGGCGAGCCGTCCCTGAATTGTTTTGGACTGCGCGAACATGCGATCAACCTGCCGAGTCAGTAGATAGCCATCGCATGCGTGCATTACTTGGCGACGAACGCTTTCCTTGATCACATTCCGATAAGAAAGAGAGCGCTTAAATGGTTCCCAGCGGTCATAGTACTCACGCATGCGATGATTAAGCCAGCAAGAGTGCTGAACGTGTCGAACCGCATAACTGGGAAACCGTAGGCTAATTACCTGATCAACAGGGCGACCGGAATGCACTTGGCACACGTCCGCACGCCAAGTCGTCCAATAGGCTGATGCTAGCGCTCCAAAGCGAGCCTCTGGTGTGTAGAGGATCGCTGCTTCGTGACCAGCCTCGCGCAGCGCTCGTTCGAGTGCCTGCGTAATGACAAGATGGCCACCCTGGCTCAGGGTCGGGTGGGAGGTAACAATCGTAATTCTTGACATCGGAGGCTAATTCCGCCGAATGGAGCGAAAGTGACCGACAATAGCCGTGTCAATCGATGATTTCCCGTATGGCATAGGTAGGCTTGTCCTGCGACTCGCGATAGGTTCGAGCCTGTAACTCCGCCAGCAGGCCAAGTGTCCCGAACTGAACACCGGTAAATATAAGCAGAATTCCGAATAGCAAAAGTGGACGATCGCCAATGTCTTGATTACCAAAGATCTTCACATACACTAGCCAGGAGGTCACCGACAAACCCAGCCCTCCCATTAGCAACCCGAGTAGCCCAAATATTTGTAAGGGACGCGTCGAGTAACTTACAAGAAACTTAACTGTGATCAGATCTAGAACAACCCTCACACTGCGCGAAAGACCGTATTTCGATCGCCCCCAGAGGCGGGGTCGGTGATTAACAACAGTTTCATGAATTCTGACACCGAGCTCACTCGCCAACACTGGGATAAACCGATGCATCTCACCGTAGAGCTTCAACGCCTTCACCACCTCGGAACGAAACACCTTCAGCGAACAACCATAATCGTGTAGGCGAACGCCCGTGGCCCAAGATATCAACCAGTTTGCAACCATGGACGGCAACCGCCGAGTGAGCCAAGCATCGCGCCTCGACCGACGCCAGCCACAGACTACGTCGTATCCATCCTCTAACCGAGCAATCAGCCTCGGGATATCTGCAGGATCATTCTGTAAATCACCATCCATCGTGACGATGACCGCACCGGTTGCATAAGCAAATCCCGCAGCGAACGCAGCTGTCTGACCAAAGTTTCGACGGAACCGAATGATCTTAATGCGGGAATCAGTCGCCCGAAGCTTCTTCAACTGATCGAGTGTAGCGTCATTACTTCCGTCGTCCACAAACACCAACTCGTAGTCGTGACCAGATGAGGAAAGAATTTGGTGCAATTCTCGATAAAGCTGGTCAATGTTCGGCGCTTCGTTGTGCACCGGAATTACAACTGATAGATCCTGGGCCATGAAAATCCGGCCTGATTATAGGCGCTGCAGAATCATCAGTCAATTCAAACTATTGTGAACATTGAGGTTATGCTCTTTGACAAGGCCTCGTCGACTGGCGCGATAGGTAATAACATAAGTCGAACACATCGTCCCATAGGCTCCGTGAATAATCATGTCTCGATCGGTCTCAATGAATATCTTCCTCCGAGCAAGAATCCGGAAGCGAGATTGCATAAGAGAACATACAATCGCGGTAAGATCCATCGGCCCCAAAAAGACGATGCATAGCCAATTGATTGGACCCATTGCCCAAAGAGAGCACTTTCGCGCTACTAAGACCTTATTGCTCAGTTTATTGTTGAGTCTGCTGCCGAACCCTGGCGAGGGCGCAGCCCAAGAAGTCCGTCTTGACCTGGAAAACCATGGAGGGCTTTTTCTACCCGAGGGCTTTGAAGGCCAGGCTCTTGTCAACCGGCTCGACGGTCAAGCTCGGCATATCGCCGTAGACAGTAATGGTGATGTGTACGTCAAGCTGCGCGAAGCTTATAAAGGACATGGCAACGCGGTACTCCGAGATACGGATGGAGATGGGCACATTGATGACGTCAGGTATTTCGGAAAATATCCTATGTATGGTCGCTATGGGACAGCCATGCGAATTCATAATGGCTATTTGTATTTCAGTTCACAAAAAATCGTTTACCGCCAAAAACTGAGCCCTGGCGAGATAACACCGGAGAGCGACCTAGAGGAAATCGTTATAGACCCAAATGAACCGCCTGAACGCGAACATGTGGGCAAGCCGATCGCTTTTGACAATGAGGGACATATCTTCGTGCCCTTTGGCGCGCCTTCCAATGCGTGCCAGGATCCCAAGAGAACACCGGGCCAACCTGGCGTGGATCCCTGTCACCAGCTCGACACCTACGGCGGCGTGTGGCGATTTGATGCTGACACACCAAATCAAAGCCAAGAGGATGGCGTCCCGTTCGCCACTGGTATTCGGAGTCTGGTTGGAATGGATTGGAATTCCGCAGATGGCAATCTCTATACTGTCATGCACGGGCGCGACGACTTAGTTCGAATGTTCTCTAACCATTTTGGTGGCTGGGAAAGCGCCCTCTTACCAGCAGAAGAATTTCTTCGGGTAACGGAAGGTGCAGACTTTGGGTGGCCCTATTGTTATTACGATCAGCTCCAGGACAAGAAAGTGCTGGCTCCTGAATATGGTGGCGACGGTCAGATCATTGGCAGATGCAGTGAGTACAACCTGCCCATAAGAGGTTTTCCTGGCCATTGGGCGCCCAATGACATCGTCTTTTATCGGGGAAATCAGTTTCCGGAACGTTATCAAAACGGTGCTTTTATCGCCTTCCACGGCTCCACGAATCGTGCGCCCTATCCCCAATCTGGCTACATCGTCGGTTTCGTTCCTTTTTCGGACGGGCAGCCCAGTGGTCCTACAGAAATATTTGCTGACGGCTTTGCCCGAGTAGATCCCATCGTGGAGGCTGGGGATGCCGTGTTTCGACCGACGGGGATTGCCATAGGACCTGATGGTTCGCTGTATGTGAGTGAAACCGAGCATGGAGCTATCTGGCGGATTCAATTTACAGGCGACAAGGCTTCGTTTGGGGACCATCAATTAGCAGAAATGGAAGCCCGCAAAGAGTTGAGCCATGTCCGCACTCCCGATCCCATTGGTGACAATCTTCAAACCACTGTCCTCACCGGAGGCGCTCTCACCTACGAGTCCTATTGCAGCACCTGCCATCAGTCGAATGGCGAAGGAGATGGCGCCCGCTTCCCGCCGGTTGCAAAGACCGACTGGGTAATGGGAGATAAAACACGTCTCATCGGTCTCATTCTGGATGGGATGGAAGGGGGCGCTCTGGTGAATGGCAAAACCTATAACAACGCCATGCCACAGCACAGTTTCCTTACCGACCAAGAAATTGCGGAAGTCCTGACCTATATTCGTAGGAGTTTTGGGAACAGTGCAAACGCCGTTACTGAAGAGGAAGTCCGCAGGCGCAGAAACATCTATGAATAGCGCATCACGTATCTGTTTAGTTGGAAGCTTCGTCCTAAGCTCCTTCCTATTACACGCTGCAATGGGCCAAACGCCCCTATTTGTTGCAGATCCTGTAACAGCAATAGGGGCTTTCACTGACGGCATCGAAGGGCCAGCCTGTGATGTGAACGGTAACGTCTATGCGGTCAATTTCCACCATCAAGGCACAATTGGAAGGATCGATGCAAATGGCGAAGGTGAAGTGTATGTCGAGCTCCCTTCAGGGAGCGTCGGAAATGGCATCCGTTTTGGACCAGGCAAGGTAATGTTCGTGGCCGATTATACCGGCCACAACATTCTGACCGTGTCGGGAGAAACCCGAACACTAAGAATATTTTCTCACGATGACCGAATGAATCAGCCAAACGATCTGGCCGTCGGGCCAGATGGCACTTTGTATGCGAGCGACCCGAATTGGTCACACAGCACCGGTCAGCTCTGGAGAATCGGTTTAGATGGACGCACTACCCGCTTGGCTGTTGATATGGGAACAACGAACGGTATTGAAGTCAGTCCAGACGGCAAGACGCTCTATGTGGGGGAAAGCGAACAACGACTGATTTGGTCTTTCAGGATCAACGCCGATGGCTCACTTTCTGAAAAGCAGATCTTTATGCGATTTTCGGAGCATGGACTAGATGGCATGCGAAGCGACGTGGATGGCAACCTTTTCATCACCCGTTACGGCACTGGGACTGTTCTAAAAGTGTCACCTCGCGGTGAGATTCTTCGGGAAATTGACGTCTTAGGAAGTCGTCCGAGCAACCTTTGTCTCGGTGGGCTAGATGGTCAGACCGTCTACGTGACCGAGGTAGAACATCGACGCCTTGTCCGATTTCATGTTGATCGCCCAGGCCTTGCATGGAGCAGACTCAAGGCGAATTGACCCGGCACCATTTTTATAAGGAAGAGCACTATGTCAATTTCACGCCGCAATTTCGTTCGCGCCGTAGGGCTCAGCGGCCTTGGTTTATCCATTGCAGGTCGTTCTCTAACAGCAGCAAATAATGAGTCGGTCGGTATAGCTCAACCGACAAACCGTCTCTACGATGCAGGTTTTATTAATCTCAGTTCCAATACGAGTCCTCGCGGGCCCAGCGAAGCCGTCCTTAACGTTCTGAATGAGCGAATTACAAAGGGACTTGGCCGATATCCAGAAAACGTAGGTGTTCTAACCGAAGCGATCGCCGCACGGGAAGAAGCTCAAGTAAACTCGACTTTCCATTGTTGTTTTTCGGATCAAGTCCTACTTAGCACTGGCTCCGGGGAAGTGCTCGTCGGGGCGGTTCGTGCGTTCGTGACACCCTCTCGACCACTAGTTATTGGCCATCCATCTTACGAGACACCGATCCGAACCTGTGAAGCCCTCGATCTACCCGTAAAGACCATCTCCGTTAGTGACACGTGGCAACTGAACCTAGACGAAATGGCCGAGGCTGCGCAAGGGGCCGGTTTGGTGTATCTCTGTAATCCAAATAATCCGACCGGCGTGGGTCACTCGCAAAGGGCTATTCGAGAGTTCGTCGAGCGAGTTGTGGAAGCTTCGCCGGACACCGCGATTCTGATTGATGAAGCTTATATCGAATTCGCCAAGGATCGCGCCATCTCTACTGCCCTAACATTAGCTTTGACGAATCCAAATGTCATGATCACCCGGACATTCTCAAAGATCCATGCAATGGCGGGCCTGCGGGTTGGATATGCAATCGGTCACGCTGACACGCTAGAACGCATGCGAACTGTCGCCCGCTTTGGTAGCGTAACTGTTCTTAGCGCAGCTGCCGCCCTAGTGTCACTGAGAGATTCAGACCGTATTGAATGGGAGATCTCAGAGAATCACAAGGTGCGAGAGTTTACCCTGAGCGCCTTCAGGGAAATGGGCTGCCGCGTAACTGATTCCCAGACAAACTTTGTCTGGGTTGATGTTAATCAATCGCCGGAGGCTTTTCGGGAAGCATGCTTTGCGCTTGACGTTTTAGTGGGCCGAGATTTTCCTTCGCCGAGTAATACCTATTCGCGTATTTCCCTCGGTACAATGGAAGAGATGCAGAAAGCGGTCGCTGTATTCAAGAAGGTGCTCAGTTAGACAGCTTAGACTTGAGAGCGATGAAGAAAACCTGCAAGTAAAACCTGTATCAGGTTCGCGACAGCCGGGCACTATGGCGACGCCATAAAATGTAACCGACCCCAATCACCAGGAGGACAAGTAAGAGCAATGAAAACACCGGCTTGCCAAAATGGCGCAAAAAGTCGATTGCTTGATCGCCATAGCGTACGGCGAGGATCCCGGCAATAAAATACCTGAGTCCTCTTCCGATGCCCACTACGGTGAGAAAGCCTGACCAGGGAATTCGAGCAACGCCACTCATTAGTACAAATATTTTAAAAGGTGCAGGCGGTGGAAGAAGCGCTGACACAAACAACGCCAACATCCCGTGACGATGGAATTTTGTAAAAGCCCGATCAATTTTGTCAGCAGAGAACCAGTTACGAAGGACTGCCTCTCCACCCCTGTAACCGGCCGCGTATACTAGAAAACATCCAGCAACAGAGCCAATAGTGGTCATCGCCACGTAATAGACCATTAATGACTCGTGCTGAGTCACCATCCAGATAACAAGAACGTCAGTAATTTCAGGAAGTGAAAAGAAGGACGAGTCCAGGAAAGCAAGGGCGAATAATCCTGGACCCCCAAGTGTCATCGCGAGGCCCTGCGTCCAAACGATGAACCGTTCCATTAATCTAACGCCTCAGTATGGTCCTTAATCACTGCAACCATCGCATCATGAATCAGTCCGTTCGAAGCCAGAACTTCGCCAGCGTGAACGTTGAACTTCCCTCCTGACAGCGCTGAAATCCGCCCACCGGCTTCCTCAACAAGCAACGCCCCAGCAGCGATGTCCCATGCCTGTAGCCGCTGCTCCCAAAAACCATCTAGTCTACCAGCAGCTACGTAGCATAAATCGAGAGCAGCCGAACCCAATCGACGTACCGCGCGGACCTGTCCCGTAAATTTGGCGAACAGGCCGACTACATCGTCGATCGTGTCATGGACGTCATAGGGAAATCCGGTACTTAACACCGAATCTACTAACTGCTCTGACGTTGATACCTTCAGTGGAATTCCATTAAGAAAGGCTCCACCACCGCGTTCCGCCGTAAAGAGTTCTCTCCGGGTTGGGTCATAGACAGCCGCTACTTCAAGTCGACCAGCCGCCTCAAGTGCGAGGGATGAGCAATAAATTGGTAGGTCGTGAGCAAAATTAGTTGTGCCATCAATCGGATCAAAGATCCATCGGAACTCTTGACTGTCTTTAATCGCATCTCCTTTATATTGCTCCTCAGCTAATACCAAATGACTGGGAAAACGAGAATTGATTAAATCTCGGAACATTTCCTCTACCGCCAGGTCTGCCTCAGTAACTAAATCAATAACGCCTTTCTTCTTTACCCGAACACCTCGGCCAAAATAGCTCAATTGAATTTCACCAGCCCGAAGGACGGCCTCGGTAGCCGTGGCTAAGAACGCTGGTGGGATGGACATGGCGAATTTATGATGCAGAAACTACCGGAGTGTCTAAACAGGTAGAGGAATTATATAGTCATTCAAGGTCGGTCAAGACCGTAAATACCTATCATGCCCTCGATGGAGAGTGCCTTCGACAACTCCCCTCGATTCAGGGAACAGCGACGGAAGTTAAGAGGCGGAATGTTATAGTTCGTACATGGAGAGCCCAACCTCCAGCTCGGTTATTGTTGAACCAGCCACTCGGCTCAGCGGTCTCGTCACTTGTCCGGGCGACAAATCAATTTCGCATCGCTATGCACTGATCGGCGCCTTGGCAACCGGCCGTACCACTGTCACTCGGTATGCTCCAGGCGCCGATTGTTTGTCGACACTAGAATGTCTGCGCTCCCTCGGCGTAAAGATCCTTCACCAGAGAGGCTCCGACGACGATGATTCTAATGTCCAAATTGAGGGACGCGGACTCAGCGGCTTAAGTGAAACTAGTGAAGACCTTAACGCAGGCAATTCTGGCACCACACTGCGATTATTGGCTGGCATACTGGCTGCGCAGCCGTTCAAAAGCACAATCACTGGAGACTTGTCTCTCTGCCGACGTCCGATGGGAAAAGTGATAGACCCACTGCGTGCCATGGGAGCAGATATACAGGCTGAATCCAATTGTCCTCCAGTGACAATACTTGGTGGCCAGTTACAGGGTGTCGCATGGAACCCCACAGTGCCGAGCGCCCAGGTCAAAAGCGCCCTCTTACTTGCCGGACTCAAGGCAACCGGACAGACCACTGTCCGTGAACCCACTCTGACCCGAGATCACACCGAACGTGCACTGACACTCTTTGGTGTCGAGGTAACCAGAGCTGGGCTCGCGGTCAGTGTCACGGGAAATACAACCCCTCGCGCTCGGAATGTCAGGGTTCCAGGTGACTTCTCCTCAGCTGCTGCCTGGGCCGTCGCCGCAGCAGGTCTTCCAGGATCAGAAATTGAAATCGCCGATGTTGGCTTAAACCCAAGTCGAACGGCCCTACTAGAGGTGCTCCAACGTGCGGGCGCCAAGGTCATTTCTGAAGTTCGTTCTGAAACGAACTGTGAACCTAACGGCCGACTGACCGTTGCCCATCGGACGTTGCAACCGATCGTTATTAGCCCTGTCGAGGTCCCTAGTCTTATCGATGAATTGCCACTTCTTGCTGCCCTCGCAACTCATCGTGGTGGAGGATTAATTGTGACTGGTGCCAGCGAATTGAGAAATAAGGAAAGTGACCGGATTACGGCACTCGTCAAAGGACTACGCGCACTGGGCGCCAACATCAGTGAGCAAAGTGACGGACTGACAGTGACGGGTGATTGCACTCTTACAGGAGGCACTGTTGACCCCGAAGCTGACCATCGCCTAGTTATGGCTTTCGCCATAGCAGCGCTCGGCGCCAGCGGGCCATCGACTATTCTTGGCGCAGACGCTGTGGGCGTGTCGTATCCTACATTCTTTGAGACCCTCAACTCCCTTAGAGAATAGAGCGTCAAATCATTAACGGATTACGAACAATACCTCGATTCCAATGCGCACAGAAAAAATCTATCTTGTTGGTTTCATGGCAACTGGGAAATCGAGTTTGGCCCGCGAGCTTGCCGAACGCCTAAAATGGCAAGTTGAAGATATCGATGACCAGATCGAAGCGCGGGAACACATGACAGTTAGTGAAATCTTTTCCCAGCACGGAGAATCTTACTTTCGCACAATAGAACGCGCAGTCCTCACAGAAATACTGCCGCTCACTCACACCGTTATCGCAACCGGCGGTGGCACATTCGTTGATCCTGATAACCAAATGGCGATCAACAGCAACGGCGCTTCAATTTGGGTCGACATCCCGTTAGCACAGATTATTACAAGGCTCTCGCAGGACAAGCGACGGCCTCTCGCCAGCAATCGTGCCCAATTGGAACAACTGTACGCCCTACGCCAATCCTCCTACGCTCAGGCACACCTTCGACTCGATGGGGCCGGAGCACCCGTTGGGGAGTTGGTCGATCGAGTAATAGATTGGCTCGGCTCCTAATGCGGTTCCTGATTTTGAGCGATATCCACGGGAACCTCGAAGCGTTAGACGCAGTTCTTGAGGCAGCGCCTTCGGCTTCATTCGATAGCGTGCTCGTGCTGGGCGACCTCGTGGGTTATGGTGCGAATCCGAATGAGGTCATCGATCGAATCTTCGACTTAAAACCAACCGTGATGATCCGAGGAAATCACGATAGGGTGGCCTCAGACCTAGGGAGCACGGAAGGGTTCAACGGCTTAGCTGCGGATGCCATCCGGTGGACCCGGAAGACTTTGACGACTATCAATCGCGCGCGATTGGCCAAGCTTCCAAAGGGACCCGTTGTAGTAAATAGAGAGATCGAAGTCTGTCACGGGACGCCTTTTGACGAAGACCACTATCTCACCAATGAGCGTGACGCAATCCTCGCACTACAGGTATCGAAACATCAGATTTGCTTATTTGGACACACCCACCTACCAGTAGCTCTCGAGCACAACGGGGGGAACCTCCGTATTGCGAGCCAAGATTTTGGAGAGACCCCTACTAAAACACCTAGCCAAAACCCTATCAAGATTATTCCTGGTCTTCGATATCTTTTGAATCCAGGCTCGGTTGGCCAGCCTCGGGACGGCGATTCCAGGGCTGCCTATGCCACACTTGATTCAGAAGCGGAAAACGAGTTCGTCTTCAAGCGAGTCAGCTACCCTATTTCAGCGGCACAGCAAAAGATCCTTAACGCTGGCCTGCCCGAACAACTCGCAACGCGGCTCGCTATCGGTCGCTGACTGGCTCGTTGCCTCCGGCTCTTCGCGCGGTCCGTTCCTCTCGCCGCCTTAACTCGGCAGCGTAGGCATCGCGTGCTACACGCGAACCAAGAAACCAACCAATCACGAGGCCGAGAAGCAAGACCGAAGGAATAAAGATGAAATGTCCAGACGTCATACCATCCATAAATCACTGGATGAAAAGTCGTGCTAATCGTTACCGGTCAGTTGTTCGATTAGCTAAACTAGCAAGTTCGCGCTCAACGCGTGCCAACCGTCGCCAAATCGACCACAAATAGATAAACATCGCGACCCAAGCAAAGGCGTAAGCCGCCACGAGAAGAGGCGCTGCCGGTAGCTGATCCTCAGCATCCAGCTGGTCTATTGGCACAAACTCGTCTTGTTGGGAGGGCTGCATCGATTGTGCTTGGAATTCTTCGGCTGAGGTTTCGATCACTCCGATACATAGACTCAGCAACAAGCACAGCACGGCGAGTCGCCTGACAGTTACCTTCACAACATCCCCTTTCAACCAACAGAGAGTGCCATTGCTAATCATTTAAGTCCCGATAGATTCGATCTAACGTTGCTCGCTGTGTTTCTAGACGAACCCGGGCCATCATCGCCAAACCGTAGAGCAGTAGAAAACCGACCAGGCTCCACCATAACGGTCCGCGCATCCCGGACACTAAAGTTGGAACCACGTTTGTTGTTGGGTGAATAGTCCGCCAAACATTCACTGACCAGTAAACAAACGGCACATTGGCCATTCCGAATATCGCAACGCCCGCGGCTAACTTCTCAGAACCTGGACCCCCGTACTCCCGCAGTAGTAGATAGGCGATAAAAATCATCCAGAGCACGAGGGCCATGGTGAGTCGCGCGTCCCACTGCCACCACACGCCCCATGCTTTGCGGGCCCAAAGAGGACCACTCACGAGACCAATCAGGCCGAACACCACCACCAACTCAGCTGAGGCAACCGCAATTCGGTCAGAGATGAGCCGTTCTCTACACAGAAACACCGCGCTGGCAATACCACAAACAAATGCCGCCACAAACATCGCCGCCCATGAGGGGAGATGAAAGTAAAAGATCTTCTGAACAAGACCCATTGTGGATTCATACGGTGCCCAGGCAATAAAAACTGGTGCACATACGAAAACTATCGTTGCCAAAACGATCACCGCTGAAAATATTCGATGCATCATCCCGTGGGCCAATTCATTCTGTCATGACCGGCTCAAAGGTCCATAACGAAAGCGTAATGAACACCACGTCGAAAAATACCAACATCCCGATCCAGGCACGTACCATCGCCACGTCTACTTCGGGCTGTAAGAGCACAGCGGTCCCCCGAACGCCAGCAATAATGACCGGAATTGTAATCGGATACAACAAGACCGGCAGCAACACATCCCGACTCCGTGCGCGAACGAGCATTGCACCGAACAGTGTCCCGACTGCACAAAACCCTAGAGTGCCCAGTGAAAAAAGTAAAAAAGTAAGAATCGGCTGGCGAAAAAGCGGCGCCTGAAACAGAAGTGCGACCAGAGGAACAACCACCACTTCAACCGCTGCCAACAAAGCCAGTATGCTAAGCAACTTGCCTACATAAATCGCGGGACGATCAACTGGTGCCAGCAAGAGCGCCTTCAAAACGTCATGATAACGTTCTCGTTCAAAGGTGCGACCCAGGGCGAGCGTTCCGGCGAAAGCAATGGCAATCCAGAGAATCCCTGCTACCGCATTCTCGACCGGGCGACCATCGCGTACAAAACCAAAGGCAAACACGAGCACAGTCGACACAGAGAAGAATAAAGTCGTCAGAAATAACTCCCGGCTACGCGTCTCAACTCGCAGGTCTTTTCGCATAATCAGGAGAGCGACCGTGAAGAACCGCTTCATTCCAGTCTCCTGGGCGTAAGTTCTCTCTGCATCGAATCTCGATATTGCGCACGTAGGGATTCACCGGCGCGGGATAATGGAAGCAATCGGCCAGCCCGCAGTAGCATCGCTCGGTCCAAGACTAGTTCTGCAACCTCGAAATCATGAGTCGCGAGAAAAACAATTCGCCCCTCACTCTTGAGGGCTTGAAGTCGCTCGACCAGCGCAGACGAGGAACTTTCGTCAAGTCCTGAAAATGGCTCATCGAGAAGCACCAACTGTGGTTCATGCAGCAGAGTGCGCTCAAGGGCGACACGTTGCCTCATGCCTCGAGAGAACCCCCCGACAAAATCATCACCTCGAGACGATAGCCCAGCATTTCGCAGCGCTTCATGCGAACGGTCCCCAACTTGGTCAAGTCCATAAAGAGCGGCAAAAAATTCAAGGTTTTCTCTGGCGGTCAATTCTGGGTAGAGCTGAAAATCATGACTAAGGAGCCCAATATTCCCGCGAAGAGCTGGACCTAGCTCCCGCGCCAATCCGCCACCATATCGAATTTCCCCACTGGAAGGGTCGAGTATCGTCCCAGCAAGGGCTAGCAGTGTTGATTTGCCAGCCCCATTCCCGCCGAGGAATCCAAGAATTTCACCGGTGCCACATTCAAGCGAAACATGCGCTAACGCTCGACGTCGGCCAAAATACTTTGAGACGTCGACAAACGCCACTCGATCAAATCTTAAAGATTCTTGAGTTGTTGAAATTGGATGAAGTGAGGACGCCATCAACTTTCTTCAATCGAAGTGCCTGTTAACCAGGTAGCCCAGCTCTGCCGCGCGGCATCTCAAGCGCATTAGGCTCTAGCCGCTGATATAGGCGTTCCAACTGCCCAAAGATTGTCTTGCGTCGAAGCGTGTACGGTCCATCGGCTAACGTTCCAATCCGATAAGTAGTTTCAACTTGCACCAGATCATCGTATAACCGGTCACGTCGGGCCTCTAATTTCTGACGTAGTGACGCATCATTCATGACGGTCATCGGTCTCGTCGATTTCCACAGACACCACATTACCAATAAGCCGACCAACACCAAGGCCACTCTCAGGGGAATCACGCTATGGTGTGGAAGACCGAGTAAGGAGATTGAAAAGGTTTCATTAGCTGCTAGCCTGGGTCCACCACCGACCATAAACGTACCAACCCTAGCATTCATTTCCCGACTCTGGGTGATCTGTGGCGACCTCAATTGCATGTCACCATGCTTCTCAGCAACTATCGCTATCTGGTCGACTGCCACCGGCATCGTCTGTTCGATTACTAGGTCACTCCCAGTATATGGAAGAACATAAGCTACATTGACGAGGGTCCGACCAGGCTGAAAGGAGCCGACTACCGAGACCCTGCGACCATCGAGCCGAGCTTGTGGGGTAGTACCTTCCAGTAGGACCGCCCCCTGTGCACCAAATGGTAAGTCGAAGTCCACCGGAACCACTGGTGCCACGGGAGCATCAGTTGTATTAACAGCTTCAAGTAGGTAGTAGACCTCCACAGCCTCGTCTGCCATCTCCACCACAAACCGGGTATCACCACCAAGGCTAATCACTCCTGGATTACTTGGCACGGTGGCCGCCACAGACGGCATTGAAGCCTCGGCAACAAGCATCACTCGAACACCTCCAAAGGCCGGAACGGCGAAAGTGCGGGAATCGAGTATCTCGTCTCCCACTTGCGCAGAGACTGAAACATTACTTCCGGCCTCAAGATCCTCAAACAAGGCGCGTCCGAACTCATCGGTGAAGACGGTAAGCAAGACTGCATCACTATGAAGTTCAACAGGATGATCAGTAATATTGTTTGAAAGTTGGCTTCGAATCAGACGAACGCTTACAGAAGCGTTTGGTAGTTCGCTTGAAGGTAAAGGCAGACCAGACATCTCTGATGGGTCCGGCATCGGAATCTGCGAATGCGCAATCATCGGAGACCCAAGAATCATTACCGCGGTAATTGCCGTGACCCACCGCACGCCAAGGCCAATCACAACGATGCTCCGCAATATTTACAGAATCTCGCATCAGCGTCATTGACCGTGGCACACACCTCGCAACTATATTCACCACCAACTGCTTCAAGGGGCTGCTCGAGAGGCCCGGCCGATGCAGAGTGCGCCGCTAATCGAGATTGCAATTCCCGTTCGATTGATTCGCTATAACCAGGGGTATCGGAATCAAGTTGGCGCATAAAGCTGATCGCCCGAGCCCGAAGTCTATTCGTCATCTCCTGAAAATCGTCTTCAGCCACCTTGCCCATTGCGCGGTCAAACTCAAGCTCTTTAATCGAACGAAGCACAAGCTGCTTCTCGCGTTCGACCGCAATCCGCGTCCGATTGCTCACAGCACTCGATTCCATTTCAAAATCTACGTCCACAAGTGGCCACAGGGTTCGCAAAAAGGCTAAGCCGCAAAGAGCTGCTGCGCCAATCGCAAGACTCACCAGGATGGTTGCTTCTGGAGTCGCATTGGACGACCGTAAAACGGCCGCGGTCGCCGCAAGTAGCGCACCGAGAACGAAGAAGTGCCAGGGACGGAAGGTAGAGCGATTAGTCGAGGTCTCGGAGTTCATCGTCCAGACGCGCTATTAACTGCGCATCACCGTCGTTCAAGATGCCAGCAGGTAGTGGTGCATCAGTAGCCTCACGCATCGACCACCGTAAGGCAACTGTTCCAACGCCAACTACGCCGGAAAGGCCGAGTAGATACGGAAACAGCCAGGCTAGGCGATTAAACCCTTGGTCCAATGGCATCGCGAGAGGCTCTTGACTGCCGTACATGGTGATGAAGTGTTGAAAAACATCCTCTTTTGTCTTGCCCTGATCGATCAACAGCGAAATTTCATCCCGCATCATAGCCGCGGTTCCACAAGTACATTCACCAACAAGTTTTCGCCCGCACGTGCCGCACATGCAAACGATCTCATGGTACAACTCCCGTTCGGCGGCACTGCGGGGCACTGTCGGTACTGTCTGGGCTGATTCAATATGCTGTGCATGTAAGGGGGCTGATGCCACCAACACAAAAAGCAGTAACGATGTCGTCGCCGCACCCATAGGAATTTTCGATGCCGCAAACGAAAATGCTTGCTCAGGCAGTAGGGCAATAACTGTGCCCAGCGCCATGATGCCGAACCCGAACCAAATCCAATTTACTAGAGGATTAACGGTGACCTGGAAGCTGGCCGACTGGTCCTGCATGTCGAAGGCAGCCATCACAATGTAGAGATCCTCAGAAATGCTTCGATGGATAGCCACTTCCGTCGTCGGCTCCTGCTCGTGTTTCCTGAAGAACCAGCGGGCCGGATACATCATCCCTATCTCTTCGCCCTCCTCGAACACCTGCAAGCTTCCCGTAACCATTTGCTTCTGACCATCGTCTCGTACACTAACCCCCTCGTGCCGCACAACGAATGCCCCTACCTCGACTTGTTGCCCCGGCGCGAGAAGTACCTGCTCTTCAAGCTTGTAGCCTTCACCTGCAAAGCCTAGAAACATAAGCACGATACCGACGTGAATAATGTATCCACCATACCGACGATGTGATCGCGCAACGAGGCCAGTTACGGATGTCAACACGTCCGCACCAGTAGCGTCCCGGCGAACACGCGTGCCACGGATAAATTCTTGCCCAATCGTCCCCAGGACAAAGGCACACAGCATGAAGCACACCCCGGATGCCCACACTCTGAACCCTAAGGCGTAGAGAACCCCTCCAGTCACAACCGCGGCCGTTATCGGCCAAAGAAATTGATTACCAAGGTTGGACAACGTCGATTTTCTCCAGGCTAAAAGTGGTCCAACGCCAGTCAAAAGAAGGAGCATTAAGCCAATCGGAAGCATCCATTTGTTGAAGAATGGCGGTCCAACGGTCAGCCGTTCACCCGTAATTGCTTCACTCAACGTCGGAAACATTGTGGCAAAGAGAATAAACACGGCGGAGAACAGCAAAATCCAATTGTTCAGTAAGAATGCCGCTTCACGAGAGGCCCATGAATCTAGTTCGTGTCGAGCCCGTAAGAGCGGTAACCGGTAAATAACTAAACCAAAACAAACTATTAAAATGATCGCCATGAAGACCCCAAACATCATCGCGAGCTCGGAGTCTTCACCAAACGCATGCACCGATTGCACCACGCCGGAGCGTGTCATGAAAGTACCAAAAATCGTCAAAAAAAACGTGATGATGACGAGGGTCACGTTCCATACCCGTAACATGCTGCGTCGTTCTTGTACCATCACCGAGTGGAGAAAGGCCGTCGCCGTAAACCACGGAAGTAAACCAGCGTTCTCAACCGGGTCCCAGCCCCAGTAGCCTCCCCAACCGAGCTCCTCGTACGCCCATATCATGCCGAGCGTCAAGCCGAGCGACAGGAAGATCCAAGAAAACATGGTCCACCGTCGAACCGCACGCAACCAAGAATCATCTAGGTGGCCCGTGATTAACGCCGACATACCAAAGGCAAATGGGATGGTCATCCCAACGAATCCGATGTAGAGCGACGGCGGGTGAATCACCATGTATGGATTCTGTAAAAGCGGGTTGAGGCCACGACCATCGGCTGGGACTTGAGTTAAATAGGTGGTAAATGGGTCCTTGTTGAGCACCATCACCAACAGGAAAAACATCTGTACGCAGGAGATGACCGTCACCACATAGGGAATTAGCTCGCGCTGTCGCTCGCGGTTTGTCGCAACGGCAATCGATCCAAAAACGGCCAGTAAAAAGACCCAGAACATGATCGACCCGTCGAGGCCACCCCAGTAGGAGGTCAGCTTATAAAACAGTGGTTGAGCCGAATCCGAATACCGATCGACATACTTAATTGAGTAGTTCTCAGTAACAAAGGCGTGCACCATGACCGCAGACGCCATCGTCATTAACGCGGTCAATAAATAGAATGCCCCAATCCCACTTTCAATGAGGCGCGCCGAACGTTGCCGCCCCCCGACAAAAGACGCTGTCGCCGCGTACGCACAAACCACAAATGCCGCTAACAGGAGGTATGAGCCGAGAGAAGCCATCGAGTCTGCGATCGACCAGTGAACGTAAGAAAGACGGGTCCTCGTTAAGTCCGCTCAGGAGGTAACCAAATAATAGCGCGGCGTTAGGCCAATCTATTGCCCGCCAGAAACGTTAGCGCCAGGCGGCACTGATCCGGCCTTGGGCTCGTACTTCGATGGACACTTGGCCATTACACCATTGGGAGCCACTACAAATCCATCAACTCCCAAGCGCCCTTTAACCACAACTTCAGCACCACTCTTGAACGTATCAGGAACAATGCCGCTGTACTCAGCTTTGATCACCTCGCCATTGTTCTCGATTTCAAAGCGGTAATCGAGGCTATCCGGTCGACGCATAATGGATTCGTTCACAACGAATCCATGCACCTGAAGGTTCTTATCCTGCCAAGCTGCCAGGTCCCCGGTCACCTCATCCACGTGCTTATAGTACTCAGTCCCCTCGCTGAGGGTGGACCACAACAAGCCACTAAAGGCTAAGGCCAACACGACCGAAGTAATCCCGATGCGAATAGCTTTATGACTCATAACGCGGTAAGTATTGCCGTAAGCTCTCCTCGAAAGAATAGCCTTAAGGGACTGAACCGTCAATGAATTGAGGGGTCCGGGCCTGCTCATCTACCGCAGCTCAGTGAAGCATTTTGGGCCGATTTATGGATTCTCCGACATCTGGGCCCCGTCAAATCCAAGTTCACCAAGCAGACGTCGGACCACCGCCAAGGGCAATCCGACCACATTCGAGTATGAGCCCTCTATCCGGTCGATGAACCGCGCCGCTAGGCCCTGAATCGCATAGGCTCCTGCCTTGTCTCGGGGTTCCCCCGAAGCTACATACCAGGCGACCTGTGCCGGTTGAAGGAGAGCCACGTGCACCACGGTGCGGTCGACCGCCCCGACACGCTGATTGGCATATCGCATCGATACCCCGGTGAGGACCTCGTGACTCCGTCCCGACAGCCTACCTAACATCCTGGCTGCATCTGCATCGTCAATAGGTTTTCCAAGAATGTCACCGTCAAGTACCACGCACGTGTCCGCACCCAGGATTACGTTGTTACTCGCAATGTCCGTCACGGCGTCAGCTTTAGCCGCGGCAAGCCTGGCAACATACAGTGCTGGAATCTCTCCAGGTAAGGGCGTCTCGTTAACAGTGCAAGGTTTGACCGAAAAAACATAGCCAGCTGCGGCCAGGAGCTCCGCTCGCCTAGGCGAAGCAGACGCAAGTAGCATTCGCATGGCTAGATGATACGATCACCATAGGGAACTTCCATATGATGCGTTCGATGGCTCCCCTTCAGGGCTGCGTGCCCGCCGTGCTGGCCAAGTTGCTGAACTGTCAGCCACATTCCTCAGCGAAGGTTCTTTTCGCTTGGCGTGCAGCGGTTGGTAACGCGATCTCCGGTGCAACGAAAATAAACCTCACGCCCGGAGGCACCCTTGAAGTACGCACCACTTCACAACATTGGCGTAAAGAGTTACAGCGCTCGAAACCGGTCATCCTTGGACGACTCCAAGCCATGTTAGGCCACCGACGGGTCACCCATCTCACCGTCACTGCACCAGTCGAGGGCCGCCCCCGACGCCACCATAACAACATTGCCAGCCCAAGATCACACTTGGACGATTCATGACAGGTGTACTGCGCGACTCCGTCATCGTCTCTGCTGTCCGACTCCCAACGGGAAAGTTCTTGGGTTCGCTCAAGCGATTTTCCGCACCGCAGCTCGGTGCCCTCGCTATCCACGAAGCCGTGCAGCGAGCAGGAATCGACATGAGCGAGGTTGATGAATGCATCCTGGGTAATGTCATCTCGGCAGGATTAGGCCAGAATCCCGCGCGTCAGGCCGCATTAGGGGCAGGATTACCTGATTCTGTCGCAGCCCTTACAATCAATAAGGTGTGTGGTTCAGGCCTAAAAGCTGTGATGCTCGCTTCACAAGGCATCTCCACGGGCGACGCCGATGTTGTGGTGGCAGGCGGCATGGAATCTATGACCCAGACGCCCTACCTTCTCAAACGCATGCGGGAAGGAGTCCGACTTGGAAACCACACCCTTATGGATTCAATGATCCATGACGGGCTTTGGTGCGCGTTGGAAAATTGCCACATGGGCATCACTGGAGAAGAAATCAGCAAGCGTTATGGAATAACCAGAGAAGAACAGGACGCCTATGCGCTTGAAAGTCATCGGAAGGCTGCCGCCGCCACATCGGAAGGCTGGTTCACTGATGAAATTCTTACGGTAGACCTCACAGGGAAGAATACTGAGTCGACAAAGCTTACCGTTGATGAATCAATAAGGCACGATGCGTCTTCTTCTACGTTAGCAAAGTTGAAACCAGCGTTTATTGAGGAGGGCACAGTCACGGCAGGGAATGCTCCAGGTGTCAACGATGGTGCCGCTGCTGTCGTCGTAATGTCCGCCACTGGCGCTACCGCTCTCAACTTGGAACCCATGGCGAGAATCGTGGCTCAGGGCGTCAGTGGAGTGCCTCCGCTCTCAGTTATGATGAGCCCAGTCGAAGCCGTGAGGAAGGTTGCCAAGAAGGCCGGCTGGGCACTCACCGACGTTGACCTATTCGAACTTAACGAGGCCTTCTCAGTACAAAGCATCGCAATCATCCGGGAGTTGGACCTCGACCCAAATCGCGTGAACATTCATGGTGGTGCAATCGCCTTGGGTCACCCAATTGGCGCAAGTGGTGCCCGTGTCCTAACGACCCTGCTTTACGCGATGAAGCTGAGAAACGTACGAAGGGGTATCGCCTCACTCTGCCTCGGAGGGGGCAATGGCGTCGCTCTCGCCGTTGAGCGAGAGTTAGCTGATTAACCAACCCCTATCAGTGCCCTGGCAACTCTTAGTATTCGTTACAATTCAGGCACCATGTCGATCAAATTGCCCATACAAAAAATCGGAGTCGTCGGCGCAGGCACGATGGGTCACGGAATTGCCCAGGTATTCGCGCAGGCAGGCTTCGAAGTCTGCTTACAGGACGTCCGGACAAATGCACTTGATCGAGCAACTAGCAACATCGCTCGAAGCATTGAGAAGCTGGTCGCAAAAGAAACACTTACCGCCAAGGATGCCGAACTGGCGCGGTTGCGGCTGACCACCACAACAGACCTTGACGCACTTTCTGACGTTAATTACGTCATTGAAGCAATCGTCGAAGACGTGACTGCAAAACGGGATCTGTTCAGAGCCATCGATGCCCTTGTTGCACCAGACGTGATCTTGGCCTCAAACACTTCGGCTATTGCAATCAACACGATTGCTTCAGCCACGACTCGACAACCTTGCGTCCTGGGCATGCACTTCATGAACCCTGTTCCACTAATGCCACTTGTTGAACTCATTCGAGGGCAGGCGACCTCTATTGAAACAGTCCGCCTCTCAATAGAATTGATCAAGATTATCGGCAAGACCCCGGTTGAAGCCGCTGACCGTCCTGGCTTTATCGCCAACCGAGTGTTGATGCCGATGATCAATGAGGCCATTTATGCATTAATGGAGGGGGTCGGCTCTGCAGAGGCCATCGACACCGTAATGAAGGTGGGCATGAACCATCCAATGGGTCCACTGGCACTTGCAGATCTCATCGGCCTCGATGTGTGCCTAGACATTATGAGGGTGTTACACGAGGGATTTGGGAACGACAAGTATCAGCCGTGCCCTCTCCTTTGCCAAATGGTCGAGGCCGGAACTCTTGGCCGAAAAACTGGCAACGGCTTCTACAAGTATTGATAAAATGGAGTGTGTGTCTTCAACACCTACCATTCACCTAGCTACATCAGATGGAGAGATCGTTGCCTGTCATCCGGTCATGTATGAACTGCGACCACACATCAACGAGCAAGAATTTGTCTCCAGGGTGCGCGCACAGACACAAGCTAATGATTTTCAAATGGCCTATGTCCGTAACCAAGAGTTAATTGTCGCTGTCGCGGGATTTCGAATCGGCTACAACCTAGCGTGGGGACGCTATCTATATGTGGACGATCTGGTAACGCGGGCCACCCATCGATCCCAAGGATTCGGAGCGATCTTGCTTCGTTGGCTGCACGACTTCGCACGCGAAGCCGGATGTGAACAAGTGCACCTTGACTCAGGGCTGCACCGTAAAGGCGCGCATCAATTTTACGAACGACACGGTATGCCAAACACCTCGCTGCATTTTCACAGCGTGATCAAATCCAACTCCGCCTGATACCGAACCCGGTTTTGTTAAAGCTAGTTGGCCTTTTCTTTGGTCACGTCCTCCCGCGTAAGTCGAACATCCTCAAAACTTTCAGACGAAATCACGTAGTACCAAGGGCCGAACCGATTATTAAGCTCAATGAGGCGCTCTTCACCAGCTAGGACCTGCGCCGCCCACTCGCTATGAATCTCGTGACGGGTCTTATTAGCACGGTCGTCATCGGAAAGGTCCTCATCCCCCTTTCCTTCAAAGTCCATATTCGCCGGCAGTGGCGGCTCAGGGAAACGGTCCCGCTCGAACTCCGCAGTGATAAACAGATAGCGATTCTCGCCTGGACCGCTGTCCGCTTCAGAGCTCGACTCCAGGCCAGCGGAAATTGCGCTACCTGTTCCATAGAGCACTTCCCCAAACCGAAGCGTGTACAAAATGCCTTTTGTTGTGCGCACGCGGAGCTCCCCTTCATTCGACCGAAGGTCACCCTCGCGTGTAAGGTAGTATCCCCGACTCTGCAACGAAACAACCTCAGCCCTCGTGATGCCGCCCTCAGCTGCTCGCCTTAGACTCGAGGACAAACCGTCAGGCTTAGGCCGCACCCCGACAATGGACAAACCATCAAGGGCTGACACTAGGCCACTCACCTTTGTCGAATCAAGTTCACGACTTTCGGAAGTTCGGCCATCATCGGTCCACGCCCCTTCAACCTTATTCAAGGTAACTGTGTCACGATCATTAATCGTTAGTGTGCGCTCATCAATCGCATAGTCATACAGCACGAGTTGATCAACGTTATCTTGCTCAACCAGAAGTAGGTCCTTCTCAATCCAATCAGAGAAGTTCGTCGAAAGGTCAATGTCCATGCGAACGGCATACACTCGCTTCTGATCGGGTAAGCGAACAAATCGAAAAGTCGGTCGATCCTCAACTTGGTTACCGACAATAAAATCGGCAAGCGTGACCTCGTTGTCTCCCCGTAGTGTGACTCGGGTCCCCCGACCTCGAAGCGATGTTCCCGCCTCATCGCTCGGGTCAAGCACACCAAGCGCCTCATGGTCAGCGAGGTTGTCTGAACGAAAGTCATCTCGAGTAATCCCGATCACCCCAGCTGCGGTCCGAGCCAGTCGATCAGCTCCATCTGCTGGATAGTTATGGTGCGACGGAATCGTCCACAATCCATTTTGATTAGTCACCTGAAATGGCTTTGCCGACGCGGTCTCTTCGTCAAACTCTAAGACTGAGAGTGTTCTCGCGATATTGGGATCGGTAAACTCGGGAAAGAATGGCTCACCCCGGTCAAGAAATACATCCGGAGAAACGAACCGCGGTGCCGTGGCTAATGCCAGCAAGGCGAGGATAACTGCTCCGACCCCAAAGGTAACTGTCTTCTGTGTCTCACTCATCACTTCACCCTATTCCGATGTGCGGCCACAGCACCTTCCCGCTCTCGTCGTTGGCGCCGCACAAAGATCATCACACCCAACGCAAACACTGGAATTGGTGGCAACAGAACTGCCAACATCCGAATTGAACTCTGAATACGACGAATTTGGAACTCCATCGTTTCCATACTGCCCTGAATTTTCGCTTCCTTCTCGGATTCGATATTCGCTCTCAGCACCTCAAAACGACGGTTCTCAACCTCCTGAAGATTCCTGGCCATTATTTCCTTGGCCTGGGCGTCGAGGTCGGTGCGGTTCTGCACCTCAGTAATTCGCTGGTCCAATCGGCCCTGCGCTTCAGCAAGAGCCTTCTCGGCTTCGCCCTCAGCTTGTGCCTCTTCATTCGCTCGCTGTTCAATGAAAGAGCGGGTTTGAGATTCAACGCGCGCCAGTGTTCGATGCTGAACACGCCGGTTACGAAGTGCGACGAACGATTCGTCCCCAACTAAGACGTCAATCGTATTAAGGAAGAACGTGACATTGTCGAAATTGAGATTTCCAGCACCTAGTCGACGGATCTGAAAAAACTGCTCCGAGATAAAATCAACGTCGGCAATCACAATTAGATTGACCGTATCCTGGGTTGCACCATCCGTTAAGTCTGTCTCCGGTTCCTCCGCCGTATCGTCTCCGGCACTCTCATCATCCTCGACAGCACTACTGTCAGGATTTGAGATTTCGCCACCTGACCTGACGTGTGCAGCGATTACGTACTCACTCGGATCAGCTTGATAACGCAGGTTTTGATTTAACTGCGCACCGAAGAATCCCCGTTGCACGACCTGGAAATATTGAAACGTTCCCGATACTCGACCAGAAGTCACCAGTGGTTGAAAATCATAGTCACTGCCAACAGCCTGACGTAAGCTGCCTGGATAAAGCGTGACGAATTCCTGAAGGGCTGTGCTAGCCGTGTGCTCACGATTAAATGGAGACTGCCCTTCATTTCCAAGTCCAACAAAAACCACTTCTGGTGGCAAGTGCGCCAGGTCAGGATGGGGATTATATGCATCCCAAACAACTTCCCCTGAGTTCCAGGCCACGCCGAGCCTAGAGAGCATTGCTTGTACATCACCTTTCGGTGTCGGAGGCGGTTGACCCTGCTGCATAAAGGGATTCTGGTTTGCCCCGGGTTCTTCGGACGGCGACAAGCTCAAGTCCACCGTCGGGATTGGGTCAACGAGCATCAAGGTAGGGTTCCCCTGAGTAACAAATTCTTCGACGTAATCCATTTCCTCCTGCGACAGCGACGATGGTAAAACAACCACCAGTCCGTCCACTTCCTCGGTAACCGGACCAGTGGGCGTTATCTCGACAACCTCATACTGCTTCCGGAGTTCCTCAACAACCGACCAAGCTGGACTACTTTGCATCGTTTGGAAGTCAAAGCCTCCAAACAATCGGATCGCTGAATTGACCACTCCAACCCGCTGCCGAGCAGTACCCGAAACAACTCGGATACTTCGAGCGATTTCGTATTCTGCGGGCAACCCGCGGTCAAAGAACGGAATCACCTGCTCCTCAGCACCGCAAGTGAACGCTAGGCCCAAGAAGACTTCGGTGAAGCCAGCACGCCCTCCTCCAAGGTCAGGAATTCTCCGCGGTGTAATACCGAAGGTTTCTCTTGCATCCCGAGCGGCATCAGTGAAGAGCTCAGTCGTTTCAATACGCAGCTGAACCCTCGCACCGCCTGCAGCATCGATTTCCCGAAGCAGTCCAAGCACAGTTTCACGAGTCTGAACCAGCTGCTCTGGAAGCGTGGGACTCACGTACGCTTGAATAAACACCGGGCGTTCGTCGGATAGGTCATCAAGAAGTGCTCGAGTTTCATTACTCAACGAGTGCAAACGCTCAGCCGTCACATCGAGACGCAGACTGGCTCGTGCCACGATTGCGCCGACACTGACCACAGCGATGATAATTGCCAAGGCCCGCACGGCCTGATGGGCCCACATCGGCATTGCATCTGTCGTGCTTGGCCAGTGACGGCGACCGACCAGCCGCACGTTAAGGAACAGAAAGACCGCGGTAACCGCACAAAAGAAATAAAGCCCGCTCAGGCTGACAACTCCCCTAGCAAAATCTCCAAAATATCCAAGCACGCCAAGGGGCGCGATTAGTCGTGCCAGATTCTCACTAAACAGTTCGACCGCCGAGGTCACACCCACCAACGCCGCACAGAACACCGCGCCGAGAATAAAGGCGATCGTTGCATTGGCCGTCAAAAGTGACCCCAGCATCCCAACAGCAATCAATGCAGCACCTAACAGCCAATAGCCAAAGTAGTTACCTAGCATCAGGCCAAGGTCGGGACTTCCCAGAACCACTAAAACCAGCACATGACTCAACGATAAGGCGAGCGACGCCGTGTACACCCCAAGCACGGAAAGATACTTTCCCAGCACAATTTCAATATCACGTGCCGGGAGAGTGAGTAGTAACTGGTCAGTGCCCAACTTTCGCTCCTCGGCCCATACCGCCATAGTTAGCGCTGGGACAAAGAACATCAGTAGATACGGAAACCACCGACTGAGTTGATCAAGGGTTGCTAAATTATTTAGGAAGAACTGGTCCTGCCAAAACGCCGCGGCCGCGCTCAGAAAGATAAACAGGGTGATAAAGACATACCCTGACGGATTGCTAAAATACATCCGCAGGTCTCGCCGGACGATCGCGCGAACGACCGTGGTATTCACATATTGCCCCATTTACGATGACGCCTCCGTTGCGGTATTTCCCATCTCCGTTGTCTGGGATGACACTGAAAGTTCGGTTAAACGGTGGAACGGTTGTTCTAGCGACCCATTCTCACGTAAATCATTTGGCGTGCCGTCGTAAACCAACTCTCCGTTATGGATAAACAACACCCGGTCAGCAATCGCATCCACTTCTTGCAGAATATGCGTTGAAATCAAAACAGTTTTCGTGCGTCCAAGCTCAGAGATGTTGTTACGAAATTCCCGGATCTGATTTGGGTCGAGACCAGCTGTCGGTTCGTCCATGATGAGAACGGTTGGATCGTGCAGAAGGGCTTGAGCAAGGCCGACGCGCTGGCACAAACCACGTGACAATTTACTAATTGGTTTCTCCCGCACCAACTGCAAAGAGCATAGCTCGACAATCTCATCAATCCGGCGTTTCAATTGACCCATTTCCATCTCGCGCGCCTCACCGAAGAATTCCAAGAGTTCAACCGGGGTCATCTCCGGGTATAAAGGGCCGTTCTCCGGTAGATACCCAAGCTGACGCGAGGCAGCAATCCGGTCTCGCTGCACGTCGTGTCCGGCGATCGAACCCTGCCCAGCACTCGGCGCCAGATAACCCGTCAGGAGTTTCATCGTGGTGGTCTTCCCCGCCCCGTTCGGCCCAAGGAAGGCCACGATTTGACCCTCAGGAATCGAAAACGACAGGTCCTTTACCGCAACGAAGGGGCCAAAGTATTTCGTTAAGCCCCTCGCCTCGATCATCAATCGATTGCCGCCCATGTATCCTCCATGCCCCCTCTGTCGCGACACCGCCCAAGCTGACCGCTCTACAGAAATCACGGCCACTACCTGACATGTGTCCCGACGCAGCTATCTCACTCCAACATACCCGGCGATCGACGCAATCAACTTCGCCGAATCAAAACCTACGCCATTCTTAAATACCGTCCCAATCTTCTTAATGTTTGCAGGATTGGCAGCCAAGTCAGCCTCAATAACAGCTAGGTCGGCAATTTTTCCCACCTCAATAGTTCCGATGCGATCATCCATGCCAAGGATTTTCGCTCCGTTAGCACTCATAACTTGAATCGCCTCGCCTGGCTCAAAACCTGCTTCGATCAAGAGTTCATAATTCCGTTGGTCACCAAAGCCCGGCAAAGCCGCTCCGTACCCAGTCGGGTCCACGCCAGCACCAAGTGTGCCGCCGGCTCTGAAAAAGGCTAGCTCGTACTCCATCGCCTTCTTGAAAACCGCAGGCGACGTTCCGTAGTCACCAGGATCACGCTCCGTGTAGCGTTGATTCTCAGCCAACACATCCTCAGCAACCTCAGGCGCCAGTACATCAAGGGACCGCTGGTCGATCGGCGGTCGTCCGGGAACCGACATTTCATAGACAGCCAGCGTGGATGTCATTGGCACGTTGTTATCGATCATCGCTCTGAACGTTGCCTGCACTTCTGGCCCGTCAATATCGAGATCATAGTAATCACGACGGAAGCCAGGTGGACACCTGTCCGGCTCCTTATTCGCTGCGTAGTCCGTATTCGCAAATAACCCATGCTCAAGGTTATCAATCCCAAGTGCCACCGCCTCACGGTAGGTCACTGAACACAAGTGCGCTGTGACTTTTACTCCGTGCTTGTGTGCTTCGTCGATCGCAGCCCCAAGCTCTGCCCGACCAATCTCCGTGTAGGCCTTGAACCACTGGACGCCTTCTTCCGCCCAATACCGCACAACCCGCCGCGCCGCCTCAGGGTCGCCAAGTCGGTTCATTGTACTGGGACCACTGCCACCGGTCAGATACGGTCCAGTCACAATGAGTGTTGGACCAGGGACCTCACCAGACTCAATCGCCTGCTTTAAGTTGAGCTCAGCATAGGTAGCGCGACTTCCGGTGGTCCTGATTGTCGTGAGCCCTGAAGCCAGATAGATGCGTGGCCCCGAGAAATCCAACTGAGCAACACGTCCACCAGCTGCTGTGTAGTAGCTGTGGTTGTGCATCCCCACAAGCCCGGGCACCACAGTATGACCGCTCAGCGTTAGCACCTCCGCGTTGTCTGGCACCGCAACCTCGGATGATGGGCCAACTGCCGTAATTCGGTTGTCGGTAATAACAACGGTCTGGCCCGGCCGCGGCTCCCCACCGGACCCATCGATCACAATAACGTCAGTCAGGGCAATAACCGGAGCATCGACCGACACAAACTCGCGCGTCAGGTTCGAGAGATCGCTCCGCGTTTGGGCGCCAGCCCACCCCGCCACGCTTAGGACGCCGACAATGATCATTAAGCCTTTGTTTCGCATACACCTATTCCTCCACCTCAAAGACAAATTTCATGCCGGACTCCAAATGTTCCGCAATATGGCAATGCACAATCCACCGCCCAGGATTTGAAACCTCTAACAGAATGTCAGTGACCGACCCAACCGGCAGCAACACCGTATCTTTCCATACAAGATTTGTGTTCGGCAAACCATCTTGAGCCACCACAAGAAATCGCTGACCATGGATGTGTAGCGGATGCTGCATCGCGTGAAACGCGAAGCGGTCATTGTGGAGGCGAATCTTCACGAGATCCCCGAGCCGAAAGCGCCAGTCAATATCATCGTTCTCACGTCCGGTGCTGGATTCACGTAAAATCCACCGAACTTCCTCAGTCGTGGTAAGCCAGTTCATCATCGGCATCGTGCCGGTCCACTCCACGGGATTGAAGTAGATTCCATCAAACCGCATCACCTCTTCAATGGGTCGAGCCAAATCAGCCGTCTCAAGTGTGAGCGTTAGCTCATAGTCAGCCGGCCTCCAGAATTGACTCCGATACTGATCAATATCAGCCACAACTTCTTCATGTCTATGCAACTTCGCAAAGCTTCCAGTGAAGTCCTCGGCCACCTGTATCCTCCCAACCTCAACGCGGCCAATAACCGTCCGCTCCTCTAGGAAACCACCGTATCGGTGGTTGATGCCCTGAACCCAGTTCACCATTTCCTCGGTACCTGTCGTAGTAAAATTGACGTCCACGATGTAACGCTCGGCTGGCGCTAACACAATCGAGTCCACCCAGACTTCGGACTCAAATTTTCCAAGGTCTGAACCAACCACCTTGATGGGGGCGCTTCCAAAGGAGACATTAAACGTTCGCGTGTTCGACGCATTTGTTAGAAAGAAACGCACTACTTCGCCGCGGTCTACTGAAAGGGAATAACTCGGCTCACCGTTGACTAAAAAGACATTGCCAAATCGGCCCATCAACGCATAGTTCGCGGAAGTTTCACCAAAGGCCACTGCACCTGACTCGTCCAACAGGAGGTCGTCGAGTATCAGCACTTCCTCTGTATTGACCACTGGAAGAGCCTCATCAACACTGTGGTCCACGAGAATGTTGCCCATCAGGCCTAGTTCTTGCTGGATGTCTTCCCGATGATGGGGGTGATACCAGTAAATGCCCGCGTCCCGAAAGAAGATTTCGTAGCGGAATGACTCTCCGGGTTGCACCGGGTCTTGCGTAACACCAGGCACCCCATCATACCGATTGTCCAGCCGCACCCCATGCCAGTGAATAGCCGTCGGTAACTCGGTGTGATTCGTAAAGTTTACAAAAATCGTCGTACGTTCCTGGACCTGAATGAGCGGCCCTGGCACTTGTCCGTTAAAGCCATACATGACGAGAGTTCGGCCGTTAATTGTTCGTCGGACGGGCGCTGCCTCAAGGTCCAGAGTCCCTCCGTTACCTAAACGCACGAGTTGCCGTGGCCGAGCTTCTGGTAGCGTAGAGGGGTCCACGGAGGGGAGAAACGGTGTCCCCTGAGGAACCAACCGTGCCATGCCCGAAAGCATCGGCACCGCCGCATGCATCGGCGGGATGGTCCACCCAGTCTCGTGACCGTGCTCGTGGGACGCCATCGAGTCAACCGACTGCTCCGCAAATGCCGAAGGCGCCTGCGCCAAAAGGTCGTGCGCTTCCATTAGGCTACTTGGCGATCGGCCACGCAGCACCAGCGACCCAGTCCGCTCGGTGACATCCCTGTCGTGCTCGAGAGTGACTAAGAGGTTGAACTTATTGAAGGCTGCCTCCCCTACTTGCGTCAGGCCGTTTTCAACTTCACCGAGTTTGACTGTTGGTGCAAATGACGGTGTGGTGACCCAGGCGATGTAAGCAGCCTCAGGCTCGAAGGTGTCGGCTGGCGGCAACCCTTCAATGTCAAAAATAAGGCCATGCCGAATATGGCCATCGGTTGTGACCGAAATGGAAAACGGTCCTGGAGCACGGCGCAATTGGACTGCCCCGGTCACACCAGGAAACTCATTCGTGGGATAGAGCTCTAAGCAATCCAGGCGTGGCAGTGAGACATTCCGGCCGCCTGTCCGCGGTAGGCATTTTCTCGAAGACCCGTTCTCTTGCCCCTGTGTTGGGGTCCCGAGCCACATCGCGAGGCACACCAGCCCAGCAAGTGGAACAAGCGATAAACGGCGGCCGCTACACATCAACTAAGCTCGAGACATCGACTGTGACCAAGCCTGAGAATTTATCCTAGGGACTCAAACAGTGCAAATCCTTGACGACGAGGCGCTAAGGCCAGAGTGACCGAGGATTTGAATCGATCATGGCGAAAGTCTATATTTCTGTAAGTTATTGATGAATATAGTGATATGGTTTTCATAAGTTATAGTTTCGCTTGACTTGCGGGCCACTCCTCCCTACAATATCTTGGGCGTTGACGGGTAATAACAATATTAAACCGTCTGCAGTTTCGTGAAGAATCGTGTAAGACCCAAGAGTTTGTAAGCGCACTCAACCCGCTGTCACTTCCCAAGGAGCATCATGGCCGTAGACCGCACCGAACGCGAGCGCACGAAGGCGATTGAAATCGCCGTTGGACAAATTGAGAAACAGTTCGGCAAGGGCTCCATTATGCGCCTCGGGTCAACTGACATTGTCGCACAACCGAGCATTTCGACCGGCGCAGTCAGTATTGACTACGCCCTCGGTGTCGGTGGGGTACCGCGCGGTCGAGTCACAGAAATCTTTGGTCCCGAAGCATCAGGAAAAACCACCCTGGCGCTTCAAGTCATTGCGCAGGCCCAGAAGGTCGGCGGCATGGCAGCCTTTGTAGATGCCGAACACGCGCTCGATTCCACCTACGCGAAGGCCCTCGGTGTCAATTTGGATGACCTCCTCGTCTCCCAGCCTGATAACGGCGAACAAGCCCTTGAAATTGTTGAGGTGCTCGTGCGCTCAGGTGGCGTTGATGTCATCGTGGTGGATTCAGTCGCCGCCCTTGTGCCTCGAGCAGAGATTGATGGCGAAATGGGTGACGCGCAGGTTGGGCTTCAAGCTCGGCTCATGTCGAAGGCCATGCGTAAGCTAACCGGAATTGTTTCCAAATCGAAAACCTGCCTGGTCTTTATTAATCAACTCCGCGAAAAGATCGGGGTGATGTTCGGCAACCCTGAAACCACGACCGGTGGACGCGCACTGAAGTTCTACTCGTCGGTTCGCATCGATATCCGTCGCATCGGCGCCATTAAAAGTGGCGACGTGGTGGTGGGCGGACGGACCCGTGTGAAGATCGTCAAGAACAAAGTCGCACCACCATTTCGACTGGCCGAGTTCGACATTATGTATGGCGAAGGCATCTCCCATGAAGGCGACCTGCTCGATTTAGCGGTTGAACGAAAGATTGTCGAAAAGAGCGGTACGTGGTTTTCCTACGGTGGTGACCGGCTTGGACAGGGTCGTGAAAATTGCAAGAACTTCCTGCGTGAGCATCCCGATACCGCAGCGGCGATCGAGGAAAAGGTTCGCGCTGAGCTCGGTCTATCAGCACCTGCGGAGGAGACCGTTACCGCGTAAGTTCGCCCAGGACAGTTTCCCTCAACGCCAGTCCACTCACCCATCTGGGCATGTTTGACACCCTCAGCAGGCTCGACGGCACAACCCTTAGCTGGGTCCTCTCACTCCCCCATCCCGATTGGGTAAACACAGTTACGACCGTGGCGAGTGCACTCGGCCAATGGGCTGTCATCTGGCTTGGCTTGGGAGCACTCCTCGCCGCCTTGGGACGGTGTTCCTGGATGGCGTATTGGCAACTCGTGCTGTCAATCCTTCTGGTTTTCCTCACCGTTGACGTGGTGCTCAAACCGATTGTGGCGAGAGTACGCCCGGCGGACTTCGATGCGGCAGTGGTGTCGACCATACCGACTCCCTCAAGCTACGCTTTCCCATCAGGACACGCAGCAACTGCTGTTGCAGGAGCCTACGGGCTCTCTCGCCTGCTCCCGCAGGCGCGATACGGATGGTGGCTTCTCGCGGTGCTGATTGCGGGGTCGAGGGTCTACCTCGGTGTGCACTATCCGTTCGATGTCCTGTGTGGCGGCCTTGTCGGACTCGCCTGTGCCATCTTCAGTACCGGTGGAACCGTATGGTATAGTCGCGACCCTGCAATCAGGGTTTCCCAAGGGCCGAGGTAGCTCAGTCGGTAGAGCACACGACTGAAAATCGTGGTGTCGGCAGTTCAATTCTGCCCCTCGGCACCATTTTCCCTAACAATTCTTTACGTTTCTGATCGACACAAAATCACGTCGGACACTTTGTGCAAACGATGTGCAAATTTGTCCAAAAAACTCAGCGCACAGCAGCCGTAAGTGGTGACTCAGCTACCTCATCAGATGGTTCTGCTGACGCTTCCATGCGTTCCAACGCTTCGACCATTCGCACAGGTGAAGTCTTCACATAGTGCGAGGTCGTGGTGATGTTCGCATGACCAAGAAACTCACGCACCACACTCAGGTCAGCTTTCGACTCCAGCAATCCACACGCGAATTCCCGACGCAGATCATGGAAGTGCAGATTACTGATTCCTGCTCGACGGCAGGTGTTTCGCCACTCGACTTCAACCAGTTTTTGATCGCCCTTCTGATCTGTTCGCTTTCGGGAACGCCATCGCGTTCCTTCAGCTTCCGAAGTCCGTCGATCAACTCTTGGTCGCTAGCAAAGTTTTAAAAGCGGAACAACTTTGTGAATTTAACGACGAAGCCACGGTTCTTCTGGAGTGGGAAGCCATGGTGGTCGGTTGCGCGGCCTTCGGAATAGACAACAAACAAGTCGCTGCCGGGTTCGTACTCCCATCGGAACCGGACATTGGTGTTGATTGAGTCGTTGCTGGAGTTGTACTGGACAAGCGCACCAGCAAACAGACGCGCAGACATCGTATAGGTCGCTCGCGTACTTAGAAGGTTTGTCGTGAAGGTGCCTTCAGGCAGGGCAATCCAGTTTCGCTGAAAGCGTGGCTCCATTGACAGTTTCGGGGTCACTTCCACACGGCCGTCGGCGCTGAAATGGGTACTATGACCGCTATAGAATCCACCGGTGCCAATGGTGACTCGCCCGGAAAGTTTCCGTTGCGGCCCGGCCATGTATGTAGCGTTTGTATTTTGCCACCTGTAACTGCCAACTCCCAGCACAACACCGTCAGCGATAGTGAAATCCCGAGGCAAGAATTCGTATTGATCCTTAGTGTTGATAATGATGCGGTCTCCACTCTCCATTTCGACTTGGAACCGGCCCTGATATTGCCGGGTTTCAAGCGTTCCGGTCGATATGGATGCGAGGTGTTCAACGCTCGCTTGCATCTCAAACTTCCTGATTAACGCGATTGACGGTGCGCGCGGTGAAAATTTGAGTTCCGCGCGATTCTTCCTAAAGTCATCCCGCCGCACAAAGCCGATCCCAGGATTAAAATTATCACCAACTTTCAAATGAGAGAGAGTGAATCCATACTTATCTCCCTCATTTTGGATGCGGCCTTGATAACTAGTCGTGTCCCCAGACAATCCTGGGCTATTTGTACCCGCCCAGAAGGTGCTCATCTGTAAATTTTGAAAGAATGCGAAGTTGGCGTCGACTCCGTAAGCTTGATTCGCGCCGTTGCCGTCGAGCGAGGCTGACCGATTTGTGGCCATGATCCCAATCGTGCTCCGGCGAAAGAGGTCGCGCCGGAGACGGACCACAGAAAAGTTTGTGGCAGCGGCTTTGAGGGACTGATCCTCGCTCGTCTGGATGTTGAGGAGGCCGACGGAGTATCGCCCGGCGCGGCCGGTCACGCGAGAACCAGCACGCATCGTGACCGGTTGTCCGTTTGCCAAACCAATGTTTCGACTGAAGAACAGGAGAGGGGTTTCACCGCCCCGGCCATAGCCACTGTTCACACCGCCGAAATTAAAAATGCCCTGACCTTCAAGAAAAAATTCACGCTTTTCTGGAAAGAACAGACTGAAGCGGGTTAAATTTACCTGCTGCATGTCGTCCTCAACCTGAGCGAAATCAGTGTTGACGGTGAAGTCTGCCGTCAATCCTTGCGTCAATCCGTATTTAGCATCAAAGCCGACATCACCAAGGAAATTGTTGTCTATTACGTTTATGGTGTTGCGTGTGCCCGTCACTGAGGAAATACCGAAGGGTTTTATTTCGAGATTCCGCGAATTGCTTGGCACAGAGATGCCGACCAGTGTGGCTGCATCGGACACCCGTTGCAGGGCTCCCCACGCTGCTGATCGTGGGATCGGTGACAGAAACGAATCCTCTTTCTTGGATTCCACACCGCGGCGGATGTTAATACCCCAAATCTGGCCCTCGCCAGGCTTGAAGCGAAGTGATTTGAATGGGATTTCCATCTCCACGTCCCAGTACTGGTCGGTTTGGTGAACTCGGACATCCCACACCGTGCTCCAGTCGTAATTTGCATTCCTTTCGTCGGTGATGAGTCCATCTCGCAGGCCACCGAGTGGATTCGTCTGGAAGAGATATCCGTTACGCCGATCGTAGAAGGTATCTAACACAAGGGAAAAATTGTCATTCTGGCCAATCAAACGGTTATCACGGCGTAATTCATTGGCTAATCTTTTATCTTGGCCAGTGTCCCAATTTCTGCCCGAGACATAGACATTCTTATCGTCGAAGAAGATCCACAATTCCGTCTTATCAGTCGCAGGCTCACCTTCGTCTGGTTCTTGCTGGATGAAATCCGTGACACTTGGCACAGTGGAATAGATTGGGTCATCAAGTCGTCCATCAACGTTTAACCCTTCGGGTAATCGCACAGCTCGCACGGTAACTCGGCCTTGAGAATCGCGAGAGACGACGTTTGGTGCGATGGGTGCTGGGGGACCGTCGATTGTTACGTCGGTGTCTGAGTCCTCGACGCCAGTTTCGTCTAATTGAACCTTATCCGATTGCTGCAGTTGCTGCTGCGTATAAGGAAAATTCTCGGCGGCCGCTAGTTCGAGTGTTTGCGTCGAGATTTGAGCGGCAGCCGTACTCACGCCGAACGACAACGTGAGCAAGCACCCCACGAAGGTGGTTATGCGCAAAGCGGAGGTACTGAGTGTGTTGAGGGGTTCAGATTTCATGAATGAGGTCGAGTGCGAGTAGGTATTTCCCGATATTAACAACTCATCATTGTAAACGACGTAGTGGTGTTGTTTGTTGCTAACTTTATTCCCAGTCTCAATATTATTGCCGGCCAGAATATCGACTCTCCTCGCCGATCCTGATCGAGAAGTTTTAACGGCAGTGCGTCCTCCAGTGGCTAGAGTCTACCGCTGACTAGAGGAGGGTTCAACGTGATTGAGGCAGGACGGCGTAAGCGTTAGAGCTTTGGAAGTGGTGGTAAGTGTCGTTCAGGAACGCTGGTTTGCCGCCCGACCGAGATGAACCACGATATTGAATTCCGCCTTTGTGACCGGTTGGATGGAGAGGCGACTCCCTTTCTTGGTAACCATCATATTGCGAAGGGCCTTGGTGGCTTTCAAGGTTGACAAGGGCAGAGTGTCTGGAAATTGCTCAACGAACGAGATTTCGACCATATGCCAAATCGGGTCTGTTTTGGTGCTCTTGGGGTCGAAGTATTTGTGGCCCTTTTTCCATGCGTAGTGATCGGGATGGGCCTCCCGTGAGACTTTCGCAATGCCGGTGACTCCAGACGGCTCTGCATTGGACGCATAGAATAGGATCGCATCTCCAACCTTCATTGTGTCGCGCATGAAGTTACGGGCTTGGTAATTACGAACCCCTTCCCAGCTTGTGGAACCATCACGCGCCAGATTTGCAATCGTGTAGGCCGTAGGTTCACATTTCATTAACCAGTAGTTTCGAGCCATTCGAGGTCATCCTACCGCTGGCTGACGGAGGGTTCAACATGCACCGTCGAGCGACACATCGCAACTAAAGCCAACAACTAGCCTCATCGTCGCTTGGCGACGGCCAGAATCATGTGGCTGATGTAGGCGGCAGGCATCAGGGAAGCAAAAGCACGGCGTGCCACGAAATACGCGCGTG